>DATCLV010000121.1:0-2591 GCA_036563745.1 Acidimicrobiales bacterium
CGGCCAGCGCCGCCGCGAGGCGATCCTCCTGGCCGATGTCGGTCGAGCGCTCCACGCCGACAGCCTGGCACTCCCCCGCCCTTCCATCGAACCTGCCCCCGAAACGGGGAGCCCACTCCCCGTTTCGGGGGCAGGTTCGAGGCGACTGGACGCGAGGCACCCCACCCACGAGGCCCCACCACGTCGCCCGGCCGCATCGCTTACTGCCTAGCCCCACCAGGAGCGGCGCCCCTCGGTCGACCATGCGACGACCACGACCCGGCGACGCCACGACCCTCCGGCAGCCACGAAGCGGCGTTCGGTGGCGTCGAGCTGTCGTCGGCGACGGCACGGGCGAGGGCGCCCGGGCCTAGTACGCCTCGCGGAACATCAGGCTCACCCGGGCGCCGACCTGTTTCACCTTCGGGACCGAGTGCTGCCACGTCGTCTGGGCGGTGCCGCCCAGCACCAGCAGGTCGCCGGGCGCCGGCAGGAGGCGCAGCGACTCCCCACCGCCCACCGGCCGCAGGAGGAACCGCCGGGCGCTGCCCAGCGACACGATCGCCACCACCGTGTCGGCCCGGGTGCGGCCCACCCGGTCGCCGTGCCAGGCGACGCTGTCGCGCCCGTTCCGGTAGAGGTTGGCGGACACCTTGCAGAGGTCGCGGTCGTAGCGCTCCGACAGCGCCTCGGCCATCGCCGCCACCGGCTCCGGCGGGTCGAACCACAGCCCGGTGGTCAGCCGGGGCTCGACCACCACCTGGTCGTACATCGGGCGCTCGTGCTCGGCCCACGGCGCCGTGTCGAGGACGCGGGCGAACAGGGCGTCGGCCCCGTGCACCCACCCGGGGACGACCTCCAGCCACGCACCATCGCCCAGGTCGCGGCGGTCGGCACCGGCGAAGGCCGGGTCGAAGCCGGGCTCGACCGCATCGAGCAGTGATGGTTGCCAGGTCAATGTCACGGTACCACGTTGACACGAACACCTGTTCGTGTCAATCTCGGCGCCGTGTCAGTCAGCCGTCGGCGTCGAGCCCTCTCGGGCCTCAGGTGGGCGCAGGTCCACGCGCAGCACGAGGACGCCGTCCTCGATGCTGCCCTCGGCGTCGCCGATGATGGCGAAGTCCTGGTAGTCGAGCTCGGCTTGCCGGATGAAGCGCATGCGCTCCTCCCCCGCCACCGGTGGCAGCGGCCGGTTGCGCACGGCCTGGGCACGGTCGCGGAAGCGACCGATCATGGCTTCGACGTCAAGCGAGTCGCCCATGGGCCGCACCGTACACGGGGCGCGGCCCGGTTCCTGACGACCCTCCGATCGGCCTGGTCCCCCGAGTCCCCGGCATCGCCCGGGGCGGCGGGGTCAGCGGCCCCAGGGGTCGTCGTGCGGGCGGCCGGGCCCCGGTCCCGGCGCGGCGCCGTGGTCGGGGTCGTCCCAGCCGAAGGGGTCGGCACCCCGGCGGCCGCGGCCGCCACGGCCCGGCGGGTCGGCCGGAGGCCCGGCGGGGAACGGGTCGTTCCTCCCCCGCTCCGGCCCCCGCCCGCGGCGGGGCGGGTCCTGCCAGCCGCCCGACGGTCCGGGCGGTGGCATGGCGGCGGAGGCGGGGTTGGCATCCGACGAGCGGCGGGCGCCGGCGCCCGCGTACGGATCGCCGGGCGGTGGGCCGCCGTAGCCGCCGTCGTCCGGGCTGCCGTCGGGGTCGTCCTCCGAGATGTCCAGGCCTGGCCGGGTCAGCAGCCAGTACCGCCAGGTGAGCAGGGCCACCAGCAGCGCCACGGCGGCCAGGCCCACGATGATCATCCAGATCACGCGGTCCTCGTCGCTGGAGCTGCCGGCCTCGACGGTCTCGTCCTGCGGGGGCGCCTGCGCCAGCTCCTCCGAGCCCGGCTGGCCGTTCCCCTGGCGGAGCAGGTTGATCGTGGTCGTGATCGGCCCGGTGGTCGGCTCCGGCGCCTCCTCGACCACCTCCTCCTCTTCCTCCTCGACCGGTGCCTCTTCCTCTTCTTCCTCGGGCTCCGGCTCGGGCTCCTCGTCCTCCGGCGGAGGGGGTGGCTCCTCCTCGCGCGTGGTCGGAGGCGACGTCGTCTGCGGCGGCTGCGTCGTCTGTGGTGGCCGGGTCGTCGGGAGTCGAGTCGTCGTCGGCGCCGTCGTCGGTGGCGGCGTGGTCGTCGTCTCCTCGGGGTCGGTCCACGGTGGCCCGATCTGCGACGGCGCGGCGCTGGCGGTCGGCGCCCCGGCGACAGCCCCGAGGCTCAACCCCAGGAGCGCAGCGGACAGGAACAGCGAAGCGGACAGCGCCAGGCCCCGGCGCACCATCGCTCGGCGCGCGCCCGCGCCCTCGGCTTTGCCCTCGATCATGCGGCGGCGAGTCTACGGGCGGCCATCGGGCCGATGGTAGGCGGCCTTTCGGCACGGGCCTTTCCTGCACACCATGGCCCCCGTCTGTCCGGCAACCACCGCCGCTGGCGGCGTCCTCCTCCATCACCCGAACCGGTGACGGGCTGCGTCGGCGGTCCTTGCCAGCGACGACCCGAGCTCGGCGATCCGAGCACCGGACCTGCAGGACCGTCCCTAGCCGGCCGCAGCCTCGTCGGCCGCGCGGCACATGTCGGCCAGC
>DATCLV010000122.1:0-1831 GCA_036563745.1 Acidimicrobiales bacterium
CGTCGAGCCCGTGGGCGGCGAGGTGGCCCTGGTTCAGCTCGACGATCCGGCGCCACTCGGGGTGGAGGTCGATCTTCGACACCACGCACACCACCCGGGGGCAGCGCCGCAGCGCCGCCTGGAGGAACGTCAGCTCGGCCCGGGTGAGCTCCTGGGCCGCGTCGGTGACGAACAGGACCGCCTCGGCGAGCGTGAGCATCCCCAGCGCCACGCTGCCCTCCGCGGACTCCAGGCCGCCGAGGCCGGGGCAGTCGACGAACGACAGCCCCGAGCGGAGGATCCGCCGGTCGAGCCGCACCTCGACCGACCGGGTGCGGCACGCGGCCTCGACGCCGTCGTCGCCGGGGTCGGCCTCGCCCCGGACGTAGGTCGCGATCTGATCGAGGGCGATGCGGCTGGGCGGGGGCTCGTCGTCGGCGCGGGCGCCGGGGGTGTCGGTGAAGAGGTTGGCCCGGTGGACGAGGGCCTCCGGCCGCTCGCCGTAGCGGACGACGGTGGGGACGGCGGTGACGACGTCGTCGTCGACCGGGCACACCGCCGACTTCACGAGGGCGTTGACCAGCGAGCTCTTGCCCTGCTTGAACTCCCCGACGACGACCACCGGCAGGTCGGGCTCGGTCACGGCCCGCCGGGCCGACTCCAGTCGGGCGACGAGGTCGTGCCGACCTTGGGTGTGGGCTCTGCGGAGGCACTCCGCGAGCTGCTGCCGGAACGAACCTTCCGAACCTGCCCCCGAACGGGGGAGCTCGCTCCCTCGTGCGCGGGCAGGTTCTCCCGGGCCGGCCGCGTGCCACTCCAGGTAGGCGTCGCAGGCCGTGCAGAACTCGCGGTCGGGAGCGTTGGCGTGACCGCAGCGCCGGCAGGTGATCATGCGACCTCCCTTGCGATCGTGCCCCTTCGGGCACCCCTTCCGACCTGGGCCGACGCCCCTGCCCTTCGTACGATGCGCCCCGTGACGGGGCGCGGGCGATGGGCACGCTGACCGCCGGGCAGATCTTCGGGATCTGCCTCGACGCCGGGTTCACCCGCGACCAGGCGGTCACCTGGACGGCGATCGCGCTGGCCGAGTCGGGCGGCGACCCGGCCGCGCACAACCCCCACGGCGAGGACTCGTGGGGCTTGTGGCAGATCAACGTCGACCCCGCGGTCCGCCCCAACCGCTGGGGCGACCTCACCGACCCGGTGATCAACGCCCGGGCCGCCTACGAGGTGTCGCGGGGCGGCACCGACCTGCGGCCGTGGACGGTCACCCACGACAGCAACGCCGGCACCGACCGCGACTACCGCAACTTCATGGACGAGGCCCGGGCGGCGGCGGGCGGCGGGGAGCTGGGCGACTTCTCCGGCGTCCGCGGCGCCGACGAGGCACCCCCGGCGCCCGGCGACGACCCCGCGGCGCCCGCCGCCCCGGCCCCGGCCCCGGCCCCGGCCCCGGACGACCCCGACACCGACCTCGACGGTGCCACCGACGCCTTCGAGATGGCGCACGGCACCGACCCGCTCCTCCCCGACAGCGACGCCGACGGGCTCACCGACGGCTTCGAGCTGACCCACGGCCTCGACGCCACCACGTTCGACACCGACGGGGACGGGCTCAGCGACCGCCACGAGGTCCGGGTCGGCAGCGACGCCGCCTCGTTCGACACCGACGGCGACGGGGTGGTCGACGCCGTCGAACTGGCGGTCGGCCGCGACCCCCGGCACGGCCTGGCGCCCGGCACCGCGGCCGGCGACCAGGACGACGACGGGCTGTCCGACGCCTGGGAGGCGGCGATCGGCACCGACCCGACCACGGGCGACAGCGACGGGGACGGCGTGGCCGACGGCGTCG
>DATCLV010000128.1:0-1754 GCA_036563745.1 Acidimicrobiales bacterium
GGCAGCCGTGGCCGAGACCCACTCGGCCGTCGTGATCTTCCTCGGCGACCGGGCCTACAAGGTGAAGAAGCCGGTCGACCTGGGCTTCCTCGACTTCCGCGACCGGGCCGCCCGGGAGGCGGCCTGCCACCGGGAGGTCGAGCTCAACCGCCGCCTCTCCCCCGACGTCTACCTGGGCGTCGCCGACGTGACCGGCCCCGACGGCAAGGTGTGCGACCACCTGGTCGTCATGCGCCGGATGCCGGCCGAGCGCCGGCTGTCGACGCTGGTGGCCCAGGGGGCCGATGTCGACGACGACCTGTGGCGCCTCGCCCACCTCGTCGCCGCGTTCCACGCGAAGGCCGAGCGCAGCGCGGCCGCCGACGCCGCCGCGAGCCTCGACGCCCTGGCGGGGCGGTGGGCCGAGAACACGGCGACGCTGCGGGCGCACGCCGACTACGTCGACCGTGCCGCCGTCGACCGGGCCCAGGCGCTGGCCGACCGCTACCTCGCCGGCCGCGCCGAGCTGTTCGAGCGCCGGATCGCCGAGGGCCGGGCCGTCGACGGCCACGGCGACCTGCTGGCCGACGACATCTTCTGCCTCGACGACGGGCCCCGGGTGCTCGACTGCATCGAGTTCGCGGCGCAGTACCGGCTCGCCGACACGCTCGCCGACGTGGCCTTCCTGGCCATGGACCTCGAGCGCCTCGGCCGCCCCGACCTCGCCGAGCGCTTCCTCGCCGCCTACCGCACCCACGCCGACGACACCTGGCCGCCGTCGCTGGCCCACCACCACGTGGCCTACCGGGCGCACGTGCGGGCCAAGGTCACGGCCATCCGCGCCGCCCAGGGCGACCCCGCCGCCGCCGGGGAGGCCGGCCGGCTCCTCGACCTGGCCCTCCGCCACCTGGAAGCCGGCCAGGTGCGGCTCATCCTGGTCGGCGGGCTGCCGGGCACCGGGAAGTCGACCCTGGCCGCCGGGCTCGGTGACGCCCTCCACGCCACCGTGCTGCGCTCCGACGAGGTCCGCAAGGAGCTCGCGGGCCTCGCCCCCACCACCCCGGCGCCCGCGGCGTTCGGCGAGGGCATCTACACCGAGGAGGCGACGGCCCGCACCTACGCCACGCTGCTCGAACGGGCCACGGTCGGCCTGCGCCTGGGCGAGGTCGTCGTGCTCGACGCCTCCTGGATGGACCCCGAGGCCCGGGCCCGGGCCCGGCGGGTCGCCGAGGCGGCGGCCGCCGAGCTGGTCGAGCTGCGCTGCACCGCCCCGCCGGACGTGGCCGCCGAGCGGATGCGGGCCCGCGCGAAGGCGGGCGGCGACCCGTCCGACGCCACCGAGGAGATCGCCGCCCGGATGGCCGCGGGCGCCGTGCCCTGGCCGGAGGCGACGACGATCGACACGAGCGGCCCCGCCGGGGCGACGTTGCAGGCGGCGCGAGCCGCGGTGGAGGCCGTCGGGCCCGCCCCCGCCCGGTCCTAGCCGGCGCCTTCCCCGCCGAGGGGCCTGCAGGCGGCGATGTCGTTCCGAGACAGCGAGCATTTCCGTGGTCGTCATGCCACGCACTGTAGCACGATGCACGAACACATGTACGGGCATGTCCAGGAATTTCGATCTGTGTCGTGCACCGAAGGGGCTGCTCGTCCGCGCCGGGCGATCCGGCCGCGCATGAGGGAGCCGGCTCCGACAGTTCGAGGACGGCTTCGAGGAAGGCGCCTTCGGCCGCGCCCCTCACCCCGGGCGTCGCCCGGTCGATCGGGACCCGGGCAGCCGG
>DATCLV010000175.1:0-8320 GCA_036563745.1 Acidimicrobiales bacterium
CTCGAACGGCCCCTCGACCTGGGTGAAGCGGTGGACCGCGGTGGCGCGGGATCCGTCGGTGCCGTCGCTGGCGGTGCCGCTGCCGGCAGCGCCGCTGCCGGCGGCCCCGGTCGCGGGCTCGGGCTGCTCGAGGACGAGGTCGTCGCGCGGCGAGGTGAGCTGGGCCAGCCGGTCGGCGTCGGGGCGGAGGGTCCTGCTGAAGCCCGCCATGCCGGTTCAGCGCCGGTTGGCCAGGGCGAGCAGCGCCGCGAACGCGCCCACCGGCACCAGGACGAACAGCGCCTCGTCCCATCCCCCCTGGTGTGCCAGCAGTCGCATCATGGACGGGAAGGTTACGTCGGTGGGCGTTGTTGCCCCGGGTACGGCGGTTCCGCGAGCCTGATGCGGATCCGCCCCATCTACGCCGGGAGCGCAGCAGGACCGTGGTCGACGAGACGAACCAGCCCAACGACACCGCCGGCGACGCGCCGAAGGTCGACGTCGCCAAGGTCGAGCAGGTGATCGAGGTCATCCGCCCGGCCATCCAGGCCGACGCCGGCGACATCCACCTCCGTGGCGTCGACGTCGACACCGGCGTCGTCAGCGTCGAGCTCGTCGGCGCCTGCGTGTCGTGCCCGGCCTCGACGGTCACGCTCAAGGCCGGCATCGAGCGCATCCTGAAGGACCGGGTCCCCGGCGTCACCGAGGTGGTCGACGTGGCCGCCGGCGCCGAGACCGCCGTGTCCCTGTAACGCCGTCGCCGCTGCCGGCACGACGTAGTCTCGCCGCATGGGTCGTCGCTCGCCGTCGGACCTGCTCGCCGCGGCCCGCGACGGCGACCGGGCCGCCCTCGCCCGCGTCCTCTCGCTGATCGAGCGGGGTGGCGAGCCCGCCCGCGAGATCGGCCGTCAGGTGGTGCAGGAGCCCGGCGCGGCCACCACGGTGGGGATCACCGGTGCGCCGGGCGCCGGCAAGTCGACGCTGACCAACGCCCTGCTCGACGTCATCCGGGGCGCCGACCAGCGGGTGGCGGTGCTGGCCATCGACCCGTCGTCGCCGTTCACCGGGGGCGCCATCCTCGGCGACCGGGTGCGGATGGGCGACCACGCCCTCGACGACCAGGTCTTCGTCCGCTCGATGGCCACCCGCGGCCACCTGGGCGGCCTCGCCGTCGCCGCCCCCGAGGCGGTGCGGGTGCTGGGCGTCGCCGGGTTCGACTGGGTGCTGGTCGAGACCGTGGGCGTGGGGCAGGTCGAGGTCGAGGTGGCCGGGCAGGCCGACGCCACGGTGGTGGTGGTCAACCCGGGCTGGGGCGACGCCGTGCAGGCAGCCAAGGCCGGGCTGATGGAGATCGCCGACGTGTTCGTGGTCAACAAGGCCGACCGCCCCGGCGCCGACGAGACCCGTCGCGACCTGGAGCGGATGCTCGACCTGGCCGGCGTGGAGGGCGACGACCGCCCGCCGGTGCGCCTCGCCGTCGGCACCAGCGGGGAGGGCGTGGCCGAGGTGTGGGACGCGGTGGTCGCCCGGCTCGACCACCTGCGGGCGACCGGGGCGCTCGACGAGCGGCGCCGGCGCCGGGCGGGTGACGAGATCACCCGGCTCGTGGCGGCGCGGCTCCTGGAGCGGGCCCAGGCCACGACCCGCGGGCCCCGGGCCGACGCGCTGGCCGAGGCGGTCGCGGCGGGGAAGGTCGACCCCTGGACCGCGGCCGACGAGCTGCTGGGCTGACCGGCGCGCCGAAGGCGCCGACCGCCGAACACGACCGCCGAACGCCGAGGACGGGCCCGATCTAGGCGGGGGCCATCTCCCGCACGGCCTCCGGGGCCTCGTCGTCGTCGCCCGAGGTCGGGGCCGGCTCGTCCGAGGCATCCGCCGCGTCCGACGCGGCCCAGCGGCCGAGGGCGGCGTGGGCCAGGGCGAACAGGTAGCACGCGGCGGCCACCAGCGACGCCACCCGGTAGCCGAAGTTCAGGGCGATCGTGATGCCCACCACCGACGCCAGCACCGAGGCGATCCCGTTCACGCCCCAGGCGTAGGGGATCGACTGCGGGTACAGCGCCGAGAACCGGGTCAGGCCGATCGGCATCGGCATCCCAAGCATCACGCCGATCGGCGCCAGCAGCAGGATCGTCAGCAGCACCCGCAGGGCGAACGGCTGCTCCATCAGCGCCGCCACGACCGGCGGCAGGGCGAAGGCGCTCACGACGATCAGCGCCACCGCCACCCCCAGCACCACCGACAGCGACCGGCGGGTGTGGGCGATGCGGGACGAGATCGACGAGCCCACGCCGGTGAACACCAGCAGGGCGAACAGCACCACCGACAGGGCGTAGGTCGGGAAGCCGAGGAACAGCACGAACCGCTGGATGAGCACGGTCTCCAGCAGCATGAAGCCCATGCCGATGGCGCCGAAGTAGGTGAGGCCGCCCAGGCGGGGCCGCTCGGTGTGCCTCGCCAGCCGCAGCGGCAGCAGGAACCCGAGCACCGACATGACCAGCAGGATCACCAGCGTCAGCATCAGCAGCTGGTAGGGGTCGACGCCGTAGTGGTAGCCGCTGTTCTCGCCGACGATGTCGCCGGGCCGCCGCATGTTGAAGAAGAAGGGCCGGTCGTCGTCGGGCGGGCAGACGTCGAGCTCGTAGCCGTGGCAGAACGTCTGCCAGTCACCGGCCTCGGCCAGCTCCTCCCAGGCGGCGTAGTAGGGGCCGCCGGGCGCGTAGGCGATGCCGTCGCCCCGCTCGTTCGCCAGGCCCTTGATCCGGATCAGCTCCGACGGGGTGAACGGCTCGAGGCGGGCGAGCACGGTGGCGTACGGCGACTCCGACGGGACCGGGTCGGTGCCCCGGATGACCACCACGTTCTGGAACGGGTCCTCGACGCCGTGGCGCTCCAGCGCCGCCATCGCCAGCACCGTGGCCCGGATGGCCTCGTCGCCGACCAGCTGCTCCAGCCGCGACACGTTGAGGATGCCGCCCGGCTTCAGGTGGTCGAGGTACTCCTCGTAGGCCTCCAGCGTGTACAGGTTGTTCTCGGTGAGGGCGAAGCCCTGGGCCGAGTTGGCGCTGAGGGTGTCCGTGAAGCCGATGTGGATCTGGTCGTAGAGCTTGTCGCGGTGGGCGAGGATCGCCCGGCCGTCGCCGACCACGGTGGAGACGCCCTCGCGGCTGTAGGGCGAACCCGACATGTGGCCCAGGCTGTCGTCGACCGCGTCGATGATCGCCGAGTTCAGCTCGATGACGTCGACCTTCTGGTCCTCGGCCAGGGCGTTGTAGATGTCGCGGCCGCCACCGCCCCCGATCACCAGGGCGTCGCCCGGGCCGGTCAGCTCGTAGCCGATCGACTGGGGCCCGAGCGACAGGTCCTTCCAGTCCGGCAGGTGCTCGTTGCCCAGCCAGTCGATGACGGTCGGGACCGGGGCGAACACCCGGTCGTAGAACATGATGGCGATGGTGTCGCTGGCGGCGTAGGCCTGCACCCGGCTCAACGGGTGCCAGGTGTCGGCCACCCGGCCGTCGTTGGTCTCGTAGCCGGTGGGCAGGTAGAGGAACGTCGTCGTCGCCCCGGCCGTCAGCACGGCCACGCCGAACGTCGTCGCCAGGAGCCCCAGCTCGCGCAGCTTCCGGTCGGCCCAGGCGAACGCCATCGCCGACGCCAGGGCCAGCACCCCGAGGCCCACCAGCAGCACCGGTGCCGGGAAGCGCAGGATCGGCACGACGACCAGCGCCCCGATGCCCGCGCCCACCAGGTCCCAGGCGTACACCCGGCCGATCCAGGGCGCGTAGCCCCGGATCGCCAGCGCCACCACCGCGCCCGCGGCCAGCGACGGCGCCGCGGCCAGCAGGCAGGCGGCCGCCAGGTTCAGCCCGAACTGCAGGGTGACGCCCCGGTCGACCGTGTAGTCCAGGTGCACCAGCCCGAACGGGCACACGATCAGCAGCACGCCGTAGGCGGCCGCCCACCGGGCCAGGTTGTGCTCCAGCGGGCGCCCGTCGAACCACTGGGGGCGCACGTAGATCAGCAGCGCGCCCGCCCCCGTCCCCAGCAGCGCCAGCGACACCGCCAGGAAGCTGAAGTGGTACGCCATCACCGACGAGATGAGGCGGGTGAAGATCACCTGGAACGCCAGCGTGCATGCCGTCACCACACCCAGCGCGAGCAGCACTCGCAGGGCCGGCGGCTTCCCTTCCCCCAGCATGACCCCGCACCGTAGCCCGTGACCTGGACCCCGTGACGAGCCAACCGTGGTCGCGGAGGGGTCGCCGAATAGGGTGCGGAGCCATGAGCCCGAACGAGACGGTCCTGGTCCACAGCGAGCGGCGCGACGACGGCGTCGCCGTCCTCCGGCTCGACAACCCCAAGGTCAACGCCCTGTCCACCGCGCTGCTCGCCCAGCTCGAGGCCGCGGCCACCGCGCTGCACGACGACCCGCCGGGCGCCGTGGTGATCACCGGCGGTGACCGGGTCTTCGCCGCCGGGGCCGACATCTCCGAGTTCGGGGGCGTGGAGGAGGCGCGCCGCGTGGGCCGGGCGTTCACCCAGGCGCTCGACGCGGTGGCGGCGATCCCGCGCACGGTCATCGCCGCGATCGCCGGCGTCGCCCTGGGCGGGGGTTGCGAGCTGGCGCTGGCCTGCGACCTCCGGGTGGCGTCGGACCGGGCGAAGCTCGGTCAGCCGGAGATCCTGCTCGGCATCATCCCCGGTGGCGGGGGCACGCAGCGGCTGCCCCGCCTGGTGGGGGTGTCCCGGGCCAAGGACCTGATCCTCACCGGCCGCCAGGTGGGCGCCGAGGAGGCGCTGCGGATCGGGCTCGTCGACCGGGTCGTGCCCCACGACCAGGTGAACGAGGCGGCGCTGGCGTTGGCGGCCGAGCTGGCCCGGGGCCCGCTGGCCGCCCACAGCCTGGCCAAGCTGGCCATCGACGAGGGCATGGAGACCACGCTCGCCAAGGGCCTGGCCCTGGAACAGGACCTGTTCGCCGAGGTGTTCGGCACCGAGGACGCCGGCATCGGCGTGCGCTCGTTCAAGGAGAACGGCCCCGGCAAGGCCGAGTTCGTCGGCCGCTGACCGGCGAACACGAAATTGGGTGATTTCGCGGGGCTCCACCCCCGGAAATCACCCAATTTCGGACGGGAACGTCAGGCCCAGGCGGCGAGGCCCAGCTCCGTGGGGCCGACCAGGTCGGGGTGGTGGGGGACCACCCGGACCGTGAAGCCGTAGCGGCCCGCCCGGTCGGCGGTGAACGTGCCCCGGTAGCGGGTGTGGGTCTCGTCGACCGCGCCGGCGTGCTGCATCGACACCGTCGACGACGGCTGCAGCTCGTCACCCTGGGCCACCGGGCCGTGCAGGAGCTGGACGTCGACGTCGTCGGGCGACAGGTCGCCCAGGGCCACGGCCGCCTCGACCGTGCGCTCGGCGCCGAGGGTGGCGACATCCGTGTCGGCCTCGGTCCACTCGATGTGGACCTTGTGCCAGGCGCCGGCCACCCGCTCCTTCCAGGCGGCGAGCGCCTTGGCGGGGGACAGGCCGTCTTCGGCCAGGCGGTCGGCGCGGGCGGCGGTCGGCTCGTAGAGCTGCTCCACGTAGTCGCGCACCATGCGGGCCGCGCTCACCTGGGGGCCGAGGGTGGCCAGCGAGTGCTTCACCTTCCCGATCCAGCGGCGGGGCGTGGTGTCGACGCCGTCGCGGTCGTAGAAGAGCGGCACCACCTGGTGCTCCAGGATGTCGAACAGCGACGCCGCCTCCAGCTCGTCGCGGCGGGCCAGGTCGTCGACCCGCTCGGCGGACGAGATGGCCCAGCCGTTCTCGCCGTCGAACATCTCGTCCCACCAGCCGTCGAGGATCGACAGGTTGAGGCCACCGTTGAGCGCCGCCTTCATGCCCGACGTGCCGCAGGCCTCCTGGGGGCGCCGCGGGTTGTTCAGCCACACGTCGGCCCCGTGGTAGAAGGCGCGGGCCACGGCGATGTCGTAGTCGTCGACGAACACGAACCGGTGGCGCAGCTCCAGCTCGGCGGCGGCCGCCACCACCTGGCGGATCATCTCCTTGCCGGCCTCGTCGGCCGGGTGGGCCTTGCCGGCGAACACGAACTGCACCGGCCGGTCCTCCGACAGGAGCAGGGCCCGCAGCCGCTCCGGGTCGGACAGCAGCAGGTTGGCCCGCTTGTAGGTGGCGAAGCGGCGGGCGAATCCGATGGTGAGGATGCGGGGGTCGAGCGCGGTGTCGACCCACGCCAGGCTCGACACCGACGTGCCCCGGGCCCGGGCGCCCTCCCGCAGCCGGCGGCGGACGAACGTCACCAGCCGCTCCCGGCCCTGCTCCCGGGCGCGCCACAGCTCGTCGTCGGGGGCCTCGGCGATGCGGGCCCAGTCGTCGGGGCCGGCCTCGTACCACTCGGGCCGCACGTAGCGGCGCAGGACGTCGTCGATCTCGGGCGAGGTCCAGGTGTGGGCGTGGACGCCGTTGGTCACCGACGTGATCGGCGCCTCCTCGGCGGGGAAGTCGGGCCACAGGTCGCCGAACATCTCCCGGCTGACCACGCCGTGCAGCTTGGCCACGGCGTTCGACCGGCCGGCGAGGCGCAGACCCATCACCGCCATGTTGAACCGCTCGTCGGGGGTGTCGGAGGGGCGGTGGCCGAGGGCCATCAGCTCGTCGAACGAGATGCCGACGTCCTGGCACCAGCTGCTGAAGTACTTCTCCATCAGCTCGCGGGGGAACCGGTCGATGCCGGCCGGCACCGGGGTGTGGGTGGTGAAGATGCACCCGGCCCGCACGGCCTCGAGGGCCTCGGCGAAGCTGAGCCCCTGCTCGGTCACGAGGTTGCGGACCCGCTCGAGGCCGAGGAACCCGGCGTGGCCCTCGTTGGTGTGGAACACCTGGGCGTCGACGCCGGCGGCCAGCAGGGCCTTCACGCCACCCATGCCGAGGAGGATCTCCTGGCGGAGGCGGTGCTCGGTGTCGCCGCCGTAGAGGCGGTCGGTGACCTTGCGCAGCTCGGGGTCGTTCTCCTCGAGGTCGGCGTCGAGGAAGTAGAGCGGCACGCGGCCCACGTCGGCCCGCCACACCTGGGCGACCAGCGGGGCGCCGGCCAGGTCGACGCTGATCCGCACCCCGTCGACCGGGGTGAGCGCCATGATGTGCGGGTCGAGCAGGGGGTAGCGCTCCTGCTGCCACCCGTCGTGGTCGAGGCTCTGGCGGAAGTAGCCGTGGCGGTACAGGAGCCCCACGCCGACCAGGGGCACGCCCAGGTCGCTGCACGACTTCAGGTGGTCGCCGGCGAGCACGCCCAGCCCACCGGAGTACTGGGGCAGGGCCTCGGCGATGCCGAACTCGGGGGAGAAGTAGGCGACGAGGCGCAGCGGGCTGCCGTCCCGGGCCTGGAACCAGCGGCCGCTCTCCTGGTAGCGGTCCAGCTCGTCCCACACCTCGCCGAGGAACCGGCGGAACCCGGCGTCGGCGGCCAGGGCGGCCAGGCGCTCGGGGCTGACCAGGCCCAGCAGGCGGACCGGGTCGTGGATGCTGGCGTCCCACAGATCGGGGTCGACCCAGCGGAACAGGTCTCGGGTCTGGTCGTCCCAGGACCACCGGAGGTTGATGGCGAGGTCCTCCAGAGCCGACAGCTCGGGAGGCAGGGAGGGACGGACTGTGAAGCTGCGCAACGCCTTCATCAAACGCGCACCGTAGCGACTGCACGGACACCCCCGTGCCCGCGGTCGCAGGTTTGACGCGGCGGCCACACGGTGAGTGCGATCCGCGGTGGCGTTCACACGGAGTGTCATGATCCGGACGATGCGTCGTCTGCTGGTCGTCGGGGGCCTGGTCGCGGTCCTCGCCCTCGCCGTCGTGGCGGCCGTGGTGGTGGGCGGCGACGACCGGGCGTTCGTTCCGGTGACGCCGGGGACGCTGACGGTCGCCACGTCGGAGGTCCCCGCCGCCGGGTTCTGGGCGGGGCGCGACGCCGACCACGTGACCGGCGGTTTCGAGGCCGACCTGGCCGCGGCGCTGGCCGACCAGCTGGGCCTCGACCGGGTGGCCGTGGTCACCCGGTCGTTCGAGGAGCTGGTGGACGGGTCGGCCGAGGGGTTCGACGTGGCGCTGGCGCAGATCTCGATCACCGGCGACCGGGAGCGGCGGCTCGACCTGTCCCGGCCGTACCTCACGACGCCGGTGGCGGTGGTGGGGCGGGCCGGGGCCGACGAGGTGCCCGACCTGGCGGCGGCCCGGGAGCTGCGGTGGGGCGTGGCCCGGTCGACCACCGAGGCCGACCTGGTCGAGGACCAGCTGCGGCCCGACGCCGACCCGGTCGTCTACGACGAGGTCGGCGACGCACTGCACGGGG
>DATCLV010000189.1:0-5113 GCA_036563745.1 Acidimicrobiales bacterium
CCCAACCCCCACGCCCGCCTACCGCTGAGGCGACCCCGGCGTCCCCGCCCAGGACGACGACGCGCCGCAGGAACCCACCAGCGGTTTCGATGCCGGCACGGTGCGGCGAGCGGCGTCATCCGGCCGGAGCGACGCGTGCCATGATTCGTCGGACACGCCCTCGCAACCGACCGCTAGGAGAACCGGCGATGGCTCGTCAACGGACGACGCGAGGCACCAGCGCCGCCCAGACCCGCCGAAAGCTCCTCGACGCCGGCCGGGCGGCGTTCGCGGAGCTCGGGCACGACGGCGTGAACCTGCAGCGCGACATCCTCGACCGGGCCGGCGTCTCGACCGGCAGCTTCTACCACCAGTTCGCCGACAAGACCGAGCTGCTCGTCGCCATCCTCGAGGAGGCGGTCGAGCGCGCACAGAGCGGCCTGACGGCGACGCTGGAGGCCACGGGCGATCCCGTCGAGGGGACGCGGGCCGGCTACGAGCTCCTGTTCGCGATGGTCGACGCCGCGGAGGACCTCGTGCGCATCCAGTTCCGGGAGCGCGACAACCACGACGAACGGGTGCGGCGGCTTCTGGAGCGGATCCGCCAGAGCTGGTTGGACTCCCTGACGGCCTCGTACCAGCGGCTGACCGACCGGAACCCCGGGTTCGACCCGGGCCAAGGTGCCCAGATGGTCCGTGCGCTGACGATCGGCGTGCTCTTCGCCTACCTCGACACGCCGCCGAAACGGCGCGCCGCCCTCCGGAAGGAGTTGATCGACGCGCTCGTGCCGTTCACCCTCGGCGGCCTCGAAGCCCTCGGCGCCCGCCGGACGTAGCGCGACGGACCAGCACGACGGCGCCCGCCGCGACGAGGGCGAGGCCGAGGGCGACGCCGGCGGGCAGCCAGCGGGGCAGCTGGCGGGTGCCGGTCGTCGTCCCGCCGTCGCTCGACCCCTCGTCCCGCCCGGCGCTCGCCGCCTCGGGGGCGGCCGGCCGTTCGCAGCCGAGGCGCTCGTAGGCGTCTGCGGTGGCGTAGTAGGTGCCCCGGGGGTAGTAGACGCCCATCGTCCGTTCCCCGGTGCCCGGTCCGACGTTCTGGATCGCCTCGGCGAACGAGGGGTCGGGCAGCATGTGCCGGTAGACCAGGATCGTGTCGGTGTCGGGGGCGGCGGGCAGCCAGGCGACACCGCATTCGGTCGTGGCGTTGGCGGGTCGTGCGTCGGGGCGGGAGACCACGATGGTGAAGCTGCCGGCGGCGTCGACGGGCACGTCCTCGTCCTGGACGCACTCGAGGACGGCGGTGGTCAGCAGGTTCGTGCACATCGACCAGTAGCGGACCTGACCCGTGCCCATCTCGGCGTCGCCGTCGCGGGTCGACGGGAACGTCGGCGCCCGGGCTTCGAGGGCGAGCACCTCGCCGTGGGCGGTCATGAAGGTCTCGACGACGTAGGCGTTGTCGACGTTCTCGCCCAGGCCGTCGGGGAGGAACCGCTCCCATGCCGGCGGGTCGGTGCCGCCACCGCCGGGCACGGAGAAGCCCGCGCCCTCGACCGGGGCGGTCGTGGCGTCGAGGCACGGGGGACGGGCGATCCGCTCCCCGGAGGGGAGGACCACGGTGATCAGCGGCAACGGCACGCCGCCGGCCTCGTCGGTCCCGGCATCCGGCGTGTACACGCGCAACGTGAGGCGAGCCTCCCGGGTCGCCCTCGTCGAGCGCGAGCCGTCGGCGTTCTCCGTGTACAGCGTGTTGGGGGCCGGGCCGGCGGCGGGGACGCGCTCGTTGACGACGCGCACCGTGTAGCGCCGGTCGGTGGCGGTGCGGCTCGCGCCCGACCGGAAGGGGTTCACCGAGCCCGGGTCGGGGTCGATCTCGGTGTCGGTCAGGTGGTCGATCGTGCGGCCGCGGACGTCGTAGGTGACCAGGGACAGGTAACGAGCCCGCGGGAAGTCGCCGCGCACCTCGATGTGCGCACCGTCGGGCACCTCCACGGTGGCGCTCCAGTAGGTGGCGGCGGTGTCGATGAAGAGCAGGTTGCGCGTCTCGCTGGAGAGCTTGTCGCTCCACCCGCACGCCTGCTGGGCGTGGCCGGCGGCCGGCGGGGCCGCCGGTGGGACCGCCGGCCGGGCCGACGACGGGGCCGCCGGCTGGGCCGCACCCGCGACCACCAGCGCGAGCGTCACCGGTGCGAGCCTGCGCCGGAGCCGTGTCGTCGTGCGCAATCGTCCCCTTAGAGCCGCACTACTAGAATATTTCTACTAGAAATGCAACGCTAGGACGCCGGGGCACTCACCGTCAACGGCCGGGACGAGTGGGGACGGGCGCGGTCACCCGTGCCGCAAGCGACGGCAGCTGCCCGCGTCGGCCGCCATCGGCCACGGCTGACTGCAGCATGCCCACGTCGATCACCTCCGCGATCAGCGCGGCCCCACGGCTGTTCTGGTGGATGTGGTCGGTCGTCAGCAGGAGGCCCCGGCGCCGCGAGATCGCGTCGAGGCTGCGGCGCAGGAGCTTCCGCTGGGCCAAGGTGCCGAGGTACCCGGCGACGGTCAGCTCCTCGTACGGGACCCTGGCCGGCACGTCCCGGCGGAGCTCCTCGAGCTGGCGCTCGTGCAGCGGCAGGTAGGCGACGCCGTGCCCCGCCGCGATCTCGGCGATCATCCGGCTGTACGCCTGCGAGGCCTGCGCCGGCGCCGCCGCGGGGTCCTGGCCGAGCACGGGGAGCGACAGGAGCCCGATCGCCGCGTCGGTCGCCGACCTCAGCCGCTCGACGACGCGCCCGAGGCACTCCTGGAACCACGCTGCGGACGGCGTGGTCGGCAGGCGCTTGCTCCGCATCACCTTCTCGACCGGGAAGCCGGGCAGGCTCGCCCGGGCGTCGTTCGTCCCGATCAACACGGTGATCACGTCGGCCGGCGAGGCGACGACCTCGTCGAGCCGTTGCAGCAGGTTGTAGGCGAAGTCGCGGTTCACGCCGAAGCGCTGCGCGCGCACCTCGCCGGGCCGATGCCGTGCACCCAGCAGGTCCAGGTAGTCCACGCTGTGCTGCGCTCGGGTGATGCTGTCACCCAGGCACGAGACGCGGATCGTCATCCGTGCTCCTCCTTCTCTCATCCGCTCAGCGAGAACGGGTCGGAGCGGCAGCGTCGCAAGGCCGCCCCCACGCGGTCTTGGACAAATGAGAGAGGGCGGCAGCGCGAGCGCGGACCCGTCGCCGCGCCGATCGGCGACGGGCGGCGCGAGACCGCCGGAGAACGGCAAGAGGCCCCTGGCTGCGCCAGGGGCCTCTGTGGAGCGGACGACGGGACTCGAACCCGCGACCCTCACCTTGGCAAGGTGATGCTCTACCAACTGAGCCACGTCCGCTTGGGAGTGCACACCTTAGCAAGTCTCCCGGGCGGGTTTGGACATCATCGCCCGGGACCCCGCCGGGTGGGCTACTCGGTGGCCGGCTGGCTGGCGATCGCCGCCACCCGATCCCGCACACGCTGGGCGAACTCCACCGCCAGCAGCCGGTCGGGGATCCGCTCGACCACCTCCTGCCGCTCGCCGTCGGCGACGAGGACCGTGGCGGTCCGGTCGTCCTGCCAGCCCTGGACCTGCACGGTGGCGGTCAGCGGCAGCACGACGACGTCGGGCTTCCAGGTCCGCTCGTTGACGAACAGCAGCTTCGACCCGACCAGCGCGGCCAGCCCGGGGACGCCCCGGAGCTTGCCCTGGATCAGGATCTCGACCACGTCCTCCGGCTCGAGGACGGCCCCGAGCACCGCGAACGACACCTTCCCGGCCTTCTTCGCCCCCGAGCCCAGGCGGGCGACGGTGTGGCCGACCCCGTGGGGGTCGTAGACGGGCGGACCGGCGGGCGCGCCGCCCATGGGGGCCGCGTAGCCACCGGGCGGGGCGCCGTAGGGGGCCGCCGGCGGGACGGTGCCGGGCGCGCCGTACGCACCCGGAGCCGGAGCACCGGGCGCGGGTGCCGGGTAGCCGGGCGCCGGGGCCGCACCCCAACCGGCGGCGGGCGCCGGGGCCGCGGGCGCGCCGGGGGCCGCCTCCTGCGAGCTGGGCCAGGGCGGCGTGGGGTTCGGGACCTGCCAGGGCACGTCACCCCCGGCGGGCGCCGGGGCACCGGCGTCGGTGGCGGCGGCCGCCCACTCGCCGCTGGCCGCCGGCGGGGGCGCCGTGGCGTCGTCCACGGGACCGTCCTCGCCTGTCGAGGTCGCCTTCCGGTTGGCGTCGTCCGGTGTCTGGTCGCTCACCGCGCCCCTCCTGTCGTGGATTCCTCCGCCGCAACCGGCCAGCGGCGCCGGCTGCGAGGTCGCACCACGCTAGTGCACCCTCGTGCCCCTTCCCGACGCCCCGGTACGGCGGTGTTCTCCCCCGCTTCGCACCGACCGTGCCGACCGCGGCACGGCCCCCTGCCGCCGGGCGTCCGGGGTCAGGCGTTCGGGGCGAGGGCCGTGGTCAGCAGCTCGCGGGCGTGGCGGCCGAGCGGGAGCCCGGCGGCGAGGGCGAGGGCCTCGGGGCTCATCTTGCGGATGGTCTTGCGGAGGACCTCGACGGTCCGCTCGTCACCCAGGCGCTCGGCCACCTCGTCGAACTGGGTCTGCAGGAACACCAGGCACAGGGCGTCCTCGTGGACCTGCACCTGCCGGTCGTGGCCGAGCCCCTCCTTGCGGATGATCTGCTGCACCCGCTGCACGGCGGCGGGCCCGTAGCCCGCCTCGGTGAGGATGGCCCCGACCTCCTCGGCGTGCTGCCGCTTCAGCGCCGCCCGCCAGCGGAGGTAGCCGGCCCGACCGTCGGGGTACGCCGCCCTGGGCACCGACCAGCGCCGCAGGTGGTGGGCGCGGGCGGCGATGATCTGCTCGTCGGTGGCGTCCGGGTCGAGGCGACGGACCCAGTTGGTCATGAGCTCGGCGTGCAGGAGCTCCTTGGGGTGCTCCCGGCCCTCGAAGACCAGCGTGAAGGGGTCGTCGGCGTTGACCTCGTCGATGGCGGCCAGCGCCGCCGCGAGGCGATCCTCCTGGCCGATGTCGGTCGAGCGCTCCACGCCGACAGCCTGGCACTCCCCCGCCCTTCCATCGAACCTGCCCCCGAAACGGGGAGCCCACTCCCCGTTTCGGGGGCAGGTTCGAG
>DATCLV010000209.1:0-3335 GCA_036563745.1 Acidimicrobiales bacterium
CCTCCTCCAGGTCGTCGAAGCCGGTGCCGGCGTCGACGTCGAGGTGGTCGATGGCCTCCAGCACCTCGTAGGCCTCCTCGAGGAGGTGGCGGCGGAGGCTGTGGTGGTCCTGCTCGCGGTCCCACGGGCACTCGGCCCGCAGCCGGCGGACCACCTCGGCGAACGCGGCCACCTCCCCGGCGATCGGCGCGGCGAGGCGGGGCACGTACACGGACGTGAGGTGGTCGGGCTCGACGGTGCGGTCGAGGTCGTCCCAGGGGACGGTGACCACCGACTCGTCGGGGAGCCCGAGCCGCTGGAGGACGACGACGTCGGCCGGCTCGCCGGCGGTCTCGACCTCGCCGAGCAGGAGCTTCACGTCGGACAGGACGTCGCGGGTGTCGCACTGGGCGACCAGCAGCGGGCCCCGCTCCCCGGCGGCCTCGGTGGCGAAGCGGTGGGCGTCGACGAGGCGGACGCCGGCGTCGAGCGGGTCGACGCCGAGGCGGTCCCAGGCCAGGTCGAGGAACGACAGCGCCGGCAGCACCTCGACCTCGACGCGGCCGTCGGCCCGCAGCCGCTCCACGGTCGACTCGGCGACGGCCGGCGACCCGGGCACGGCGTAGAGCACCTCGCCGTGCGCCCCCGCCGCCGCCACCAGCTCCTCGACGATGCCGTCGTAGACCTCGTCGAACGTGTCGGCCTTCTCGTAGAGGGCGTCGAAGGCCACGGCGTCGCCCACCACGCCGGCCGACGGGTGCCGGGCGGTGCGCAGGTAGCGGTGGGGGATGCGGGCCACGGCGTCGACGGTCGCCGTCGTCACCAGGTCGGTCGGGCCGGGACCCAGCCCGCAGACCACCACTCGGGGCCGGGGGCTCGCCGTCATCGGATCATCGGACGCGGCGGGATGGACGGGCTTCGGGGCCGGGCCGGCCGTCAACCGCCCGAGCCAGGACCGGCCGGCGGCACCACCGCGAGCTGGTCGGGTGCGCTGCGGAACGCGTCGGCGTCCCAGGTCCCGTAGCGGGAGCTGATCTCCACGTCGGTGGTGTCGATCAGCTCGAGGATCTTCTCGTTGAACTCCTCGTCACCGAGGGTCTCCTGGAGGCTGACCAGCCGGGCGTACTCGTCGATCAGCTGGTTCTGGTAGCTCTCGGGGAACTCGGCGAAGGCGGAACCGAACTGCCGGTTCTGCACCTGCTCGGCGGTGTCCCGGTGCTGCGAGGTGACCTCGCCGCCCTCCTGCTCGAACAGCTCGTCGACCAGCATGAACGTGACCCGCTGCTGGAGCACGCCGGCCACGAAGTCCTGGGAGAAGCTGTGCTCGGTGTCGCCCCGCAGGCTGTCCTGCGCGGTGCCGGCGGGCGCCCTGTTCTGCTGGTCGATCAGGTCCCACAGGGCCGTGTTGTCGTAGATGTAGCCGACCTCGTCCATCAGGTCCTGGTCGGACAGGGTCCGGTCGCCGACGCGGACGGCGGCGGACTCGTCGGCGCAGCCGGTGGCGGCCAGGACACCGACCAACGCGGTCGCGGCGAGCAGGGTGGGGAGTCGTCGGGTGAGGCCTCGGGGCACGGCCCAGGATGCTACGGACTCCGGAGGAGGCGGAGCTACTCACTCCCTCCGGCGGGTACGGCGGGCGCGGCGGATGTGTCGGATGCGGCTGATGTGTCGGACGCGGCGGTTGCGGCGGCCGGGGCGCGGTCGGCCAGCGGGCGGTCGGCCGGCGGGCGGTGGGCCAGGGCGACCAGCTCGTCGAGGTCGAAGGCGTCGGCCACCGCGGCGTGGCCCGCCGGGCCCGGGTGCCACCGGCCGCAGCGCCCGAAGGCGCAGCCGGCGTAGGCGGGGTCGATGAGCGACGGCGCCGTGGCCTGGCGGAGCGCGGCGTCGGCGTCGACCACGGCGTCGTAGGGCAGCGAGTCGGGTCGGCCGGGGCGGATCCGGTCGTTGAGCGCCTGGCGGTGGACCTCGACCTCGGGGTCGGGCGCGGTGTGCGCGTCGCCGAGGGGCGGCAGGGTCACGCCGACGACCGCGACGCCGGCGGCGTGCGCCCGGTCGATCACCTGCGCCAGCGCCTCGGCGACCTCGTCGGCGGTGCGCCGGCCCGCCACCAGGTCGTTGATCCCGAGGAACACCACCACGACCCGCACGCCGGCCTGGTCGAGGACGTCGCGCTGCAGGCGTTCCAGCCCGGTGCCCTCGACCGGGCCGTCGAAGAACGGCAGGAGCGCGTTGCCGGCGATCGCCACGTTGGCCACCGCCAGGCAGGCGCTGCGCCGCTCCCGGTCGGGGGCGCCCACGACCTCCGGGTCCCAGATCGTGCCCCGGACGGCGAGCCGGTCGTAGAGGCGGTCGGCGGCCACGGTCTCGGCGTCGGGCGGCCACACGAAGGCGTACCCGTCCGACACCGAGTCGCCCAGCACGACCACGCCCCCGACGCCCGCGGCCCGCACGTCGACCGACGCCAGGAAGTACGACGCCGCCGACGGGTACGACCGCGTCGACTCGGTGAAGCCGGTCCCGTCCTCGACGTCCACCAGGTCGCCGGGGCCGACCCACGACGTCTGCCCCGAGAACATCCGCCCGGTCGCCGGGCCGGTGGGGCCCGCGAAGTGGAGGCTGACCGCCAGGTCGTGGTCGTCGGGCACGGCGAGCTCGACCGGGTCGCTGGTCACCCGCTCCCCCGGCCGGACCGTCACGCCGGCGGCCCCGTCGAAGGTGAGGGGCCGCAGCGAGCCCGGGCGCACGGCGGCGCCCGTCCCGCTCGGCCGGGCGGCCACGGCCACGCCGGCCCTCCCCACCCGGAGCCCGGGCCCCGAGACCGGGCCGTTGATCGTCACCCGCACCCCCGTGCCTCCGACACTGGTGTGGACCACCTGGCGCAGGGTCTGGTCGTTGAACCCGTCCCAGTGCGGCGTGGTGTGCGGGAGCGGAACGGTGGCCGACGCCCACGTTGCCACCCAGCCCGCCGGACCCTCGCACGCCGGGGTGACGGCGCGCCCGACCCGGACCAGCGGCTCGCCGGGGATGCCCGGGGTCCCCACCAGCAGCAGCGCCGCCGCGGCGAGACCCAGCATCAGCCCGCTCACCCGCGCCCCCCGCATGTCGCTCCTCCTGCTCCTGCGCTCCCCCGACCCCAGCCTCGACGCCGACGGCGACGACCGACGGCCGACGACCGACGGGCCGTACGCCCGCCGGCCACGCCGTCACGTCGTCACGCCGTCACGCGGTCACGCCGGGGCCGGGACCTCCGCCTCGGCCGGGAACAGCGTGCCCAGCAGCGTCACCAGCTCGGTGGCGACGCCGCGCCCGCCCTTCACCTGCACCACCAGCTGGTTGAGGTCGGCCTTGTACAGGGC
>DATCLV010000220.1:0-2453 GCA_036563745.1 Acidimicrobiales bacterium
GTGGGTGTAGACGTCGTCGGGCACCCGCCCGACGCTACGGCCCATCCCGTCGGCAACCGCCGGAATTACGGTGCCGCCGACGGGGCTAGGCGCACTCGACGAGGGAGCCGGCGGTGATGTCGGCGTACAGGCGGCGCAGGCGGGCCGCCGCGGTCGACCAGGTGTAGTCGCGGGCCCGGCGGGCGGCGTTGGCCGACAGCCGGCGGTCGAGGTCGGGATCGTCGAGGATCCGCCGGATGTGCGCCGCGTACTCGGAGGGGTCGGGCCGGTCGACCAGGTAGCCGGTGCGGCCGTGCTCGACCAGCGTGCGCAGCCCGCCGACCGCTGCGGCCACCACCGGGGTGCCGCAGGCAGCGGCCTCCAGCGCCACCAGTCCGAACGACTCGGTGCGGCTCGGCACCACCATCACGTCGGCGGCCCGGTAGTAGGTGGACAGCAGGTGGTGGGGCTGGGGGTCGGTGAACCGCACCTGGTCGGCCACGCCCAGGTCGACGACCAGCTTGCGGACCCGCTCGAACTCCCGGTCGCCGTCGGCGCCGCTGGCACCGCCGACCACCACCAGCACGGCGTGGGGGTCGTCCAGCTCGGCCAGGGCCCGCACCGCCACGTCGAGGCTCTTGAGCGGCTGGATGCGGCCCACGAACAGCAGCACCGGCTCGTCGCCCAGCCGCAGGTGAGGCAGGGCGGCCCGGGCGCCGGCGCGGGGCCCGGGCGAGAAGAACGCGTGGTCGACGCCGGGCGGCACCAGCTCGATGCGGGCGGGGTCGGCGTCGTACAGCTCGACCAGCTGGCGGGCCTCCGCCTCGCAGTTGGCGAGGATCGCGTCGGAGCAGCCCACCACCTCGGCCTCGGCCTTGGCGCGCAGCTCGGGCTCGTCGAACAGCCCGGCCTCGGCCTTCACCCGGGCCAGCGTGTGGAACGTCGACACCAGCGGCAGCCCCAGCTCGTGCTTCAGCCGGTGCCCGGCGACGCCCGACAGCCAGTAGTTGGCGTGCAGCACGTCGACGTCGGGGGCGAGGTGGTCGCGCACGCCGTCGGCGAACTCGTCGACGACATCGGGCAGCGCCTCCTTGGGCAGCTCCGGCGGACCGGCCGGCACGTGCACCACCCGGAACCCCGGCTCGACGTCGACGATGTCGGGGCCGTCCGCCGTCCAGCGACGGGTGTACACGTCGGTGGCCACCCCGGCCTGCGCGAGCGAGGCGGCCAGCTCCCGGATGTAGACGTTCATGCCCCCGCTGTCGCCGGATCCCGGTTGGACCAGCGGCGACGTGTGCAGGGAGAGGACGGCGAGTCGGCGCACGACCCCGTTCAACCGCATGACGTTCTCGGAGATTCCCCCAGCTCGCGGGCTACTACGCGGTGGACGACCCCGCATCCGGAGCGTCGCTGACGGTGTCGTCAGCGTCGTCGACGACGTGGTTCCCGTTCTCGTGGCGGAACGACAGGTAGATCCGGAGCAGCGCCTTCTTCTGCTCCTCGGTCAGGTACGGGTCGCGCCGGATCTCGGTGGTCAGGTCGCCCTCCGCCGGGCGCTCGTCGAGGATCCCGGCCCGCACGTACAGCGTCTCGGCCGAGATCTCGAGGGCCCGGGCGATCTGCTGGAGGATGTCGGCCGACGGCTTCCGCATCCCCCGCTCGATCTGGCTGAGGTACGGGTTGGAGATGCCGGCCAGCTCCGACAGCTTCCGGAGCGAGAGGTGCGTGATCCGCCGCTGCTCGCGGATGAACTCCCCGAGGTCGCGCCAGCGGTGGTCGATCTGGTCCCGGAGGTCGTCCTTCGACGGGGGCATGGTGCCGCCAGAGTACGCGACCGTCGCGAGCGCCAGGAAGCCCGGCGCTAGCGCATTCCGCGGGTTCCGGCGGGTTTCGGTCGGGTGCCGGGAAGGTTCCGCCGGCGTTCCGGGTGATCGCGCTCTCGGCGGGTAGCTTCGACGCGCGTCGACCCCGACTAGCCAACCATCCACGACAAGGAGAGCTCATGGCTTTCGAGCTTCCGCCCCTTCCGTACGCCACCGACGCCCTCGCGCCGCACATGAGCGAGCAGACGCTCAACTTCCACCACGGCAAGCACCACCAGGCGTACGTCACCAACCTCAACGGCCTGGTCGCCGGCACCGAGCTCGAGGGCAAGTCGTTGGAAGAGGTGATCCTGGCGGCCGACCCGGGGCCCCTGTTCAACAACTCCGCCCAGGTGTGGAACCACACGTTCTTCTGGAACTGCATGACGCCGAGCGGCGGCGGTGACCCCGAGGGCGCCCTCAAGGACGCCATCGAGCAGTCGTTCGGGTCGGTCGACACGTTCAAGCAGACGTTCGCCGACAAGGCCAAGACGCTGTTCGGCTCGGGCTGGACGTGGCTGGTCAAGGGCGACAACGGCCTGGAGATCGTCCAGACCAAGGACGCCGACCTGCCGCTGAAGCACGGCCAGACCGCGCTGCTCACCGTCGACG
>DATCLV010000223.1:0-6114 GCA_036563745.1 Acidimicrobiales bacterium
GGTCGACGGTGAAGGCGCTCCCCTCGTCCCACAGGCGCCGCAGGCCGGCGACGGCGGCGTCGGGCCCGTCGCCGACGATGAACTGGCGGGCCATGCGCTCGATGTTCCGCTGGGCCACGCGGGCCTCGACGCGGTGCCCGAGCGGCACGCGGTCGGCGGCGTGGATGCCGGCGCGGAGGGCGGCGGGGACGTCGTCGCCGTCGAGGTACTCCTCGATGTGGCGGGCCACCTCGGCGGTGTCGGTGAGCGCCGGGAACACGTCGACGAAGCGGAAGAGCTGCGTCTTGAAGGCCGGGCGGGCCATCGCCCACTCCATCATCCGCTCGCTCCACCACGACATGTGGAAGGCGCCGGAGCGTTCGCCCTCCCCGAGCCCGGCGATCTCCCTCGCCAACGCGGTGGCGGCGTCGTCGAGCGGAGCACGGGACATGGATCGGAGGGTAACGGTCCCGAGAAGTCCGGTCGCTGATGCGACCGCCAGTCACGTATCTGGCATTATCTGAACCGATCGCTCAGCACGATCGACCGTCGGACTGAGGGATCTGGGCGCCGAGCGCCTAGCCTTCCCGGAGCGGCCGGACACGCCGGAAGGCCATTACAAGGGCCGGCCCCAGACAGAAGAGGCAATAAGCAATGGCTATCGGAACCGTCAAGTTCTTCAACGCCGAGAAGGGCTACGGCTTCATCTCTCGCGACGACGGTGACGACGTGTTCGTCCACTTTTCCAACATCGCGGGCTCCGGCTACCGGACGCTCGAGGCCGGCCAGCAGGTCGAGTTCGAGGTCGGTCCCGGCCGAAAGGGCGACGAGGCCCAGAACGTCCGCGTGATCTGAGGCGCCACTTGAGCTCAGCAACGACCGACTGCGGCCGCACTGCGGCATTCCTCCTGGGCGCCTGACGCGTGGCACGACGGAGGACGACGTTCGGCAAGCTGCAGCGCGACCGCGACAAGCAGGCCAAGCAGAAGGCCAAGCAGGAGCGACGCCTGGAGCGAGCCGAGCAGTCCGCAGACGAAAGTCAAGATGCGGCCTCTTCGGCCGGGCAACCTGATCAGTCCGCGGTCCTCGCCGCGCTCGCCGATCTGCACGCCGCCTACGACGACGGGCAGATCAGCCTCGACGACTTCGAGGTGAAGCGCGACGAGCTCCGCAACTCCCTCAGGATCGACTGAGTGAGCTGATCCCGAACGCCAAAGCCGCGCTGGTGAGTGGCGACGATGCCGACCCACCAGCGCGCTTTCGCGCGTCCGGGCACTGGTGAGAAAACACGCTCGTGCGGCCCGCGCCCGGAGGGACGCCGGCCGCACGAGCCGCGAGCTAGAGCTTGGCGAGCACCGACTCGGCCGAGCTGACCTCGAGGCCGGGCGCCGGCTCGACCAGGAGCTCGGTGATCACGCCGTCGTCGATGATCGCGGCGTAGCGCTGCGACCGGGTGCCGAGCCCGAAGCCGGAGCCGTCCATCTCCAGGCCCATCTCGGCGGTGAACTCGCCGTTGCCGTCGGCGAGGAACAGGACGTTGCCGTCCGGGTCCTGCTGGGCGCCCCACGCCCCCATGACGAACGCGTCGTTGACGGCGACGCAGGCGATCGTGTCGACGCCCTTGGCCTTGATGTCCTCGGCGCGCACGAGGAAGCCGGGGAGGTGCTTCTCGGAGCAGGTCGGCGTGAACGCGCCCGGCACGGCGAACAGGACGACGCGGCCCTTGCCGAGCACCTCGCCCGACTGGACGGCCTGGGGCCCGTCCGGCGTCATGGTCATGAGCTTCACGTCAGGGATGCGGTCTCCGGCCTCGATGGCCATCGGTCCTCCAGGGATGGGGCGGACAGGGACGAGCGACGACCGTACCTCAGCCCGTGGTCGCGCCGAGCGGGATCGGGACGGTCGGATCGGCGGGTGCCGGCAGGGCCGGCAGCCGGACCGTCACGGTGACGACGCCGGGCTCGCCGGTGTCGGTGGTCCGCTCGCCGCCGTGGGCCGCCAGCACCGAGTCGACCACGGTGAGGCCGACCCCGTGGCTGCCGAGGCGCCCGGGCCGGTCGGCCGACCCGTTCGTCGCCCCCTCCTCGGCCCCGCGCGCGGCTCCGTGCCCCGCGCCGTTCTCGGCCGCCTTCCCGGCCCCGTCGCCCGACCGCTCGGGCACCGAGTTACGGATCTCCAGCACCGACCAGTCGCCCTCGACCCCGGTGCGCACCACCACCCAGCCGCCGTCCCGGTTGTGGCGCACCGCGTTGGACAGCAGGTTGGCGACCAGCCGCTCCAGCAGGGCACGGTCGCCCCGCACGGGCGCGGCGTCGAGGCTCAGGTCGACCCGCACCGCCCGCCACTCGGGCCCGTTGACCACGTCGCCCAGCACGTCGCCGGTGACGTCGTCGAGGCGCAGGTCCTCGGACTGCAGGTCGCCGCTGCCGCTGCGGGCCAGCACCAGGAGGGCGCTGACGATCCGCTCGGCCCGGTCGGTCGCCGCGCGGATCTGCTCCAGCGCACCCCGGTCGGCCTCCTGCGCGTCCCGGAGCAGCAGGTCGGTCTCGCTGGAGATGATCGACAGCGGCGTGCGGATCTCGTGGGACACCTGCGACGAGAAGCGGCGCTGGGCGACGAAGGCCCGCTCCAGCCGGGCGAGCATGGCGTCGAACGTGTCGCCCAGCTCGCGGATCTCGTCGTGCGGGCCGTCGAGGCCGACGCGGCCGCTCAGGTCGGTGCTCGACGCCACCCGGGCGCGGGCGGTGATCACCCGTAGGGGCCGCATCGCCCGACCGGCGATCACCCAGCCGGCCAACGCCGCCATCACCGCCATGACCCCCATCGCCACCACGCTCCACACGCGGGCCCGGTGGACGGCCTCGTCCTGGCTGCGCCGCTGCACCCGCTGGAAGGCGTCGTTGATCGAGGCGCCGATCGGGCTCTCGGCCGCCTCGGTGGGGGCGTCGGCCCGGTCGGCCGGGGGCACGATCGTCTCCGGGTGGCGGCGGATGAACTCGGTGGCGAGCTCCCGGCTGACCCCCAGCTCGGCGACGACCTCGTCGGTGATGTCGCGGGGGCTCCGGTAGATGGCCCGCTGGTAGGCGACCGCCCCGATCGCCAGCACCACGGCGCCGGCCGTGACGAAGCTGGCGGCCAGCAGGACGGCGATCCGCAGGCGGATCCTCATGGTCTCCTCGTTTCCTACTCCAGCCGGTAGCCGCGGCCGACGACGGTGGCGATGACGGGCGGGTCGCCCAGCTTCCGCCGGAGCGTCAGCATCGTCACCCGCACGACGTTGCTGAACGGGTCGAGGCGGTCGTCCCAGACCCGCTCCATCAGCTCCTCGGCGCTGACCACCTGGCCGGGCTCGAGCATGAGCTCCTCCAGGACGGCGAACTCGCGGTTGGTGAGCTTGAGGGGCCGGTCGCCGCGGGCGGCCTTGCGGCTGCCGGGTTCGAGCCAGATGTCGCGCCACTCCAGGCGGGGCGGCCGGGGACGCAGCGCCCGCCGACCCAGGGCCCGCAGGCGGGCGCTGAGCTCGGCCATGGCGAACGGCTTGGTCAGGTAGTCGTCGGCGCCGAGCAGCAGGCCCTCGACCCGGTCCTCGACCGCGGCGGCCGCGGTCAGCATGAGGATGCGGGGCATGGCGCGCTCGGCGACGAGCTGCCGGCAGACGGCGTCGCCGTGGACGTTCGGGATGTCGCGGTCGAGGACGATCACGTCGTAGTCGACCTCGCGGGCCTTGGCGAGGGCGGTGGCCCCGTCGCCCACCGTGTCGACCGCGAACGTGTCGCGCCGCAGCCCGCGGGCGATCACGTCGGCCAGCTGCTCATCGTCCTCGACTACCAAGACTCGCACCGCTTGCTACCCCGTCGCTCGGAGGGCTCCCCCGCACCGGGACTTTAATCGCGCTGAATTAATGCCGACCTTACGGGCCGACCTGTAGAACGGGGCCCCAGCATGCCCAGACCCCTCACGGGCCTGCTCGTCGCTGTGGTCTTCTGCGCGCTCGTCGGCGCGGCGTACGCCGTCCAGAACGTCGCGCTCGGACGTCCGGCGGCTGAGCAGTCCCCCCTCGACCCCGTCCCCGACGCCGATGACGGTGAGCAGCTCGTGGTGCTGTTCGGTGACAGCCTCCTGGAGGCCGCCGTCGACCAGCTGCGCGTGCGCTTCGCCGCCGACCCCGACCGGCGCCTCTCGGCGCACTGGTACGGCGGCACGGAGGTCGACACCACGGCCTGGCTCGAGCTGTACCCCCACGTCGGCGAGGGCACCGAGGTGCTGCTCGCCCTGGGGGTGAACGACGTCTTCAACGGCTCGGTGGCCGACGCCACCGGCGACGTCGCCCGGGTGCTCGACGCGCTCACCGAGGCCGGCGCCAGCCGGGTGATCATGCCGACGATCACGCTCAACCGGCTGACGACGGCCACGACGCTCGACGACCGCTGGTACTCCAAGGTCGCCGAGTACAACACGTGGCTCATCGCCGCCGGCGAGGACGAGGAGCGCTTCCCCACCCTCCAGGTGCTCCGATGGGACGAGATCAGCGCCGGGCACCCCGAGTGGCTGCAGCACGACGGGGTCCACCTGACCCTGGAGGGTGGCGCCGCCTACGCCGACGCGCTGTTCGACGCGGTCGCCACCCCCAAGGTCGAGCCGGACCTCAGCCCCGGACGGTGATCGTCGACGTCGCGGCCTCCTCGACCTCGTCCGGGTCGAGCGGCACCTCGCGCCACTCCTTGTCGGAGAAGCGCTGCGTGGCCTCGACGTAGAGGTCGCTGGTGCGGTCCTCGGTGTTGCCGTAGGTGAGGAACGCCCGGGCCTCGGGCCCGTCCTCGCCGAACGCCACGGCCAGCAGGAACGACGTGCCGCTGTCGATCGGGTACGACGGCCGGCCGTCGAGGTCGCCGAGGGCGCTGCCGGGCACGTAGTCGCCGGAGGGCAGGTCGGGGATCTCGTCGTCGAGGATCGATGCCTGGCCCCGGCCGCCGTTGCCCACGATGTTGGTGGTGCCGTCGACGAACCCGCCGCCGTGGATCGGGATGCGCTCGCCGGCCCGCAGCGCCACCTGGACCTCGCCCAGCGTCACGTCGACCGGCAGCCCGGCCACGTCGAGCACCTGGACCGCCCGGCCCAGGGCGACGAGGACCGGGTCCGGGGTGGCGGGGTTCGTGGGCGGTGGGGCCAGCCCCGAGGGCGTGCCGACGGGATCGGCGGGGTCGAACGGCTCGGCCCACAGCGCGCCGGCGTCGGTGAACGCCCCGTAGTCGAACTGCGACAGCAGCTCGTGGAACAGGACCGGCCCGGCCCGGTCGACGTCGTAGACGCCGTCCCAGGCGTCGAGCACCGTGCACGCCTCGGTCAGGTCGACCGTGGCCGCGGGCAGGCGCGTGGTGCCGTCGTCCTCGGTCAGCGCGGGGACGTCGACGGTCGGCGTGGCCTGGCACCGCTCGACGATCGGCGCCCGCAGCTCGCGGGCGGTGAACCCGACGTTCTGCAGGGACGCGTCGGCCAGTTCGTCGAGGTCGAACTTCCCGTCCTCGCCCGACGGCCCCTCCGGCGACGTGTCGTCGAGCACCACGGCGTTCTCCCGCGTGCGGGGCGTCCGGGGCGTCGCCGGCCGGCCGTGCAGCGGCGAGTAGTCGCCCTCCAGCGGCTCGGTGGTGTGCGGGAGCCAGTAGGAGTCGTTGGCGTTGAACACGTAGTCGGACCGCTCGACCATCGGCAGCCGGTCGAACGGGACCAGGCCCGGGTCGCGGGCGCCGTCCTCGTCGACCCACTCGTCGCGCGGGTCGGAGCCGTCCAGCAGCACGAGGCCGCTGTCGGCCGCCGCGCCCACGAGGAAGTCGCGCTCGACGCGCGCCTCGAACGCCGCGATCGCCTCGGGCGACAGGTTGGGCGTGGCCGACGTGTCGGCGTACCAGGCCCGGCCGGTGCGGTCGGTGGCGATGGTGTTGAACAGCGGGACGCCCTGGTGCTCCTCGTGGGCGGCGATCAGCTCGTCGAGGTCGCCGGCCTGGATCATCGCCAGGTACTGGTCGAGGATCTCGTCGTTGTCGACGTTGGCGTCGCGGTAGGTGAGCGCCGACTCCTCCGTCCAGCCGAGCTGCGGGATGTCCATCACCGACCGGACGTCGATGATCGGCCCGTAGT
>DATCLV010000234.1:0-14223 GCA_036563745.1 Acidimicrobiales bacterium
GCTCGGCGTCGTGGTCGAGCGTGGCGACGTGGTAGCTGCGCTCCAGCGTCACCCGCTCCACCGGCCCGGCGACGGCCCCCGCCACGATGTCGGCGTTGACCGGCGGCACCACGTGGTCCTGCGGGCTGTTGCAGAGCAGCAGCGGGCTGGTGATCCGGCCCAGGTCGGCCCGGAGGGCGTCGGTCCCCTCGGCCAGCGACAGCAGCGGCGCCAGCGGGGTGGCGTCGTAGGCGGCCTCGTGGCCGTCGGGGTCGGCGATGTCGCCGCCGATCGCCGGGATGCGGTCCTGGCCGCCGGCGAGCAGGTCGCGGGCGAGCGTGACGACGTCGGGCGCCACCTCGACGATCGGGTTGACGCACACGACCCCGGCGATCGCCGGGTGCCGCGTCGCCAGCCACAGGGCCAGCGCGCCGCCCATCGAGAGGCCGGCCACCACCACCTGCGGGCAGCGCTCGGCCAGCTCGGTGTAGGCCAGCTCGGCGGCGCCGCTCCAGTCGGCCCAGCCGGTGGTGAGCATGTCGTCGACGGTGGTGCCGTGGCCGGGGAGCAGCGGCAGCTCCACGGTGTGGCCGGCGGCGGCGAACGCCTCGGCGAGGCCGCGCAGCGACTGGGGGCAGCCGGTGAAGCCGTGGAGCACCAGGACCCCGGTGTCGCCGCCCGCCGCGGACATCGGCTCGCACCCGCTGCCGGTCAGGTCGCGCATGCCGCCGACGCTACCCCTGCGGTCCGCCGGCCGTCGCGGGCCACGCGGCTACCGGTAGGGGTCGTCGGTGGCGGGCAGGGCCCACCACTCCTCGGGGGACGGCTGCCAGTCGGGGTCCTCGTAGATGCAGTCGACGGGGCACGGGTCGATGCACTTCTCGCACCCCGAGCACAGCTCGGGGACGATCACGACGTCCATGCCGTGGTTGAAGATGGCACCGAACTGGGGCGGGCAGTGGCGGATGCACGTGTCGCAGTTGATGCAGATGTCCATGTCGATCCGCAGCGGCACGTTCTGCCACTTCGGGTTGCGGACCCGGTTCGCCAAGCGCTCCGCTCGCGTCGCACCCCCCATGGAGGGCAGGGTAGCCGGGGAATATTGACCCACGGGTCAAGGCGAGGAACACTGGGGCCTCCCGTTGGGCAGGCAGCACCATGACCGGCACACGACAGCTCACCGCACAGGGTCTCGAACGGAAGCAGCAGCTCTTCGACGCGGCCGCGCAGCTCTTCGCCGAGCAGGGCTACGCCCAGACGCGGGTGGTCGACATCGTGGATGCCGCCGGCGTCGCCAAGGGCCTCTTCTACTGGTACTTCGAGAACAAGGAAGCGCTGTTCAGGGAGCTGGCGGCCGACATCCGCCACAAGCTGCGCCGCACGCAGCGCCGGGCGATCGACCGCAACGCACCGGCGCTCGCCCAGATCGCGCAGGGCACCGTGGCCAGCGTGCGCTTCATGTCGGAGCACGCCTCGTTCTTCTCGCTGCTCGAGGTCGAGGGCCGCAACGTGGCCGACGCCCTGCGCCGCGGCACCGAGCAGCACCTCCAGGACGTGAAGGCGCTGATCGTCGCCGGGCAGGAGGACGGCTCGGTCACCACCGACGACGACGCCGACCTCCTGGCGCTGGCGGTGGTCGGGGCGGTGGGCCAGTTCAGCCACTTCCACCGCACCGGGCGGGTCGACCTGAGCCTCGACGAGCTGGCCAACTACGTGGCCCGGCTGGTGGTCCGCATCCTCACCGCCGACGAGCAGGTGGCGCGCCAGTCGATCAAGCAGGCGCTGCGCCCGCCGCGGCGCTGAGCGGGCACCGACACCGCACCGACACCGCACCGACCGGCGCCGACCCCGGCCCCGGTGCAGGGCCGCCGGTGAGCGCGGTATAGCCTCGCAGGCCATGCCTCGGCCCATCATCGTCGCCGCTTCGATCGCCGCCGTCCTCGTGCTGGGTGCCTGCGGCAGCACCGACGCCAGCGAGGACGATGTCCACGACGTCCTCACGGAGGCCGGTGCCAACGACGAGCAGGCCGACTGCGCGGCCGGCGAGATCGCCGACGAGCTGACCCAGAGCGAGCTCAACGACCTCGCCGGTGCCGACACGCCCGAGGACATCCCGGACGACATCCAGGAGAAGATCGACCCGATCCTCGAGCGCTGCCTCGCCGAGGGCGGCCCGGTCGAGGAGGACGAGAGCGAGGGCGAGGGCGACACCTCGACCACCACGGTGGCCGAGGAAGGCGCCACGACCACGACGACCGCCGCGCCCGCGGGGCCGACCACCACCGCGGCGCCGGCCGGGCCGACCACGACCGCCGCCGGCTGAGCCCCGGGCCCGGGGCCGGCCGCCCCGCCCGGACGGGCGCCACGACCCGGTCGACGCCGCGTCGAGGCGCTGATCAGGGCCGACGTTACGGACAGTCACTTTCCGCCCGAGTCGTTGCACCTGCGCTGCAAGAACGGGTTACGATGCGCGCAGCTCTCGACCGTACAGGGAGGAAAACCTGTGGCTGACAAGTACCAGTTCTTGTCCGACGAGTGGGTCGCCGCGGCCCGCAAGCTCCGTGAAGAGGCCGGGGGCCAAGGCTCCGCTGGGGCACCGGTCAAGATGAACCTGATCATCACCGACGTCCCGTTCGGTGACAGCACGGTCGAGGCCCACATGGACTCCACCAGCGGCGAGGTCGACATGGACTTCGGGCACCTCGAGGGCCCCGACGTCACCGTCACGCTCGACTACGCCACCGCCAAGGCGATGATGGTCGACGCCGACCCGCAGGCGGCCATGCAGGCGTTCATGGCCGGCAAGATCAAGCTCCAGGGCGACATGACCAAGGCGCTCGCCCTGCAGTCGGGCACCCCCGACCCCGAGCTGACCAAGAAGATCCAGGAGATCACCGCTCCCTGACGGCCGTGGTCGCCGGTTCCTCTCGGAGGGCGCCCCACGGGGCGCCCTCCGGCGCGTCCGGGCACCGGTGGATCGCCGGCGTCACCCGGCGACGAACCCCCGGCGACCACGCACCGCAGCCGAACGTGCCCCGACGCGCAACGTCTCCCCCGAAGCGGGGGAGACGCAAGAGTGCCGAGCTGGCTGGGGCGGCAGCCTCATCGCGGCGGCTGGGGAACACCGCGTCCGGCGTACCGCCCCAGCGAGCCCGGCACGCTCAGTAGTGTAACCGATGCACAGAGCTATGTGTGACATAGCCGGGGCGGGGTTTGCAGTTCTTCTTTCCGGTAGCCAGCGTAGAGCCTTCTCAAACCTCACAAACGCAGGCCGCGCCTTGTTTTTCGGCCGCTTTTGCGTCCGCAACGACCAGCAGGGTGCCCTGCGCTGACCCCTAGGTCAAGTCGGCTGCGCAAAGTGGTGGCCGAAACCGCCCGTTGACCCAGGTGTCAGGCGTCGTCCAGACGGCGCCGGCACGGCTCAGAAGGTGGAGAGCTCGACCGTGCTGCCCGCCGCCACCTGCGAGCCGGGCCACGGCCAGGCGCCGACGACCAGCGAGTCGTCGGAACCGTTCGCGCTGACCACCAGGCCCGCGGCCTCCAGCATGTCGCGGGCCTCGCCGAGGCGGCGGCCGATCACCGGGGGCACCGACACCGTCTCGCCCTGGGCGACCACGATCACCACCTGCGACCCCTCGGGCAGCGTCGTGCCGGCCGCCGGCTCGGTGCGGATCACGGTCCCGGGCGTCAGGCCCGGGTTGACCTCGGCGCGGAAGCTCACGTCGAAGCCGGCGGCCCCCAACGTCTCGGCGGCGGCGTTGGCCTCCCAGCCGGTCACGTCGTCGATGGTCGGGCCGGGCGGCCCGCTCGACACCTCGACGGTCACGGTCGAGCCCTGGGGCAGCTCGGTCGGCGTGTCGGCCGCCAGACCGATCACCCGGTCGACCGGCACCGTCGGGTGCGGGACGCGCACGAACTCCGGCACCAGGTTGATGCCCGACGCCGCCAGCACCTCGGTGGCCTGCTCCTCGGTGAGGCCCTGCAGCGAGGCCGAGTCGGGCACGGCGGCCATGGGCGGCCCCGCCGACACGACCACCGTCAGCCGGCCGCCCTCCCGCAGCGAGCTGCCGGGCGCCGGGTCGGTGGACAAGACGGTGCCCGGCGCCTCGTCGCTCTCCTGCTCCTCGTAGCTGATCCGCCAGCCGAAGTCGCCGACGTGGTCGGTCACCTCGGCCTTGGGGATGCCGATGAGCGCCGCCGGCACCTCGTGGGAGGGCCGCTGGGCCTGCATCACGAACAGGGTGGCGGTGACCCCGAGCGCCAGCGCCACGGCCACCGCCAGCGCGCCGATGGCGATCTGGCGCAGGCGGTCGGACCGGGCGGTGGGCGCCAGCCGCGGGGGCGGCGGCAGCGGGCCCGACGGGTGGCCGGGCGCGCCGACGACGACGCCGTCCGAGCCCGGGGCGCCGGGGACGATCGGCGGCGGTGGGCCCACGGGCCGGGGCTGCGGCGTGGTCGGGTCGGCCTCGCCGATGGCCCCGATCCTGCCGGTGGGGCCGGCCGTGCCGACCGGCGCGGCCGCGCCGTGGACGATCGTGCGGTCCTGGTCGTCGGCGCCGTTCCCACCGCTGGGCGTGCCGCGCCCTCCGTCGTCGGCCACGAGGGGCAGCGGGGCGGGCCGGGGCAGCTCGGTGGCGGTGGCGATGAGCTCCTTGGCGAGCGTGGCGGCGTCGGGGCGGTCGCCCGGATCCAGCTGGCCCGCCCGCTCCACCACCGGCTTGAGGGCGCCGAGCTCGTCGGGCACGTCGACCGAGCGCTCGAGGCGGGCCATCAGCGTGCCGATGGTGGTGTCGAGGGAGAACGGGACGACCCCGGTCACGGCCTCCACCAGCACGAGCGCCAGCGAGTAGACGTCGCTGCGGCCGTCGAGGGGCTCGCCGCGGGCCTGCTCGGGCGACGAGTAGCGGGCGGTGCCGAGCACGGTGCCGGTGGGCTCGGTCCAGCCGGCCTCGGCGATGGCGCGGGCGAGGCCGAAGTCGGCGATGCGCAGCCGGCCGTCGCCGCCGAAGAGGAGGTTGGCCGGCTTGATGTCGCGGTGGACGAACCCCTGCCGGTGCGCCCGGTCGAGCGCCTGCGCGGCGCTGAGGCCCACCAGCAGCGCCTGGGACGGCGACAGTCGGTGGTCGGCGTCGAGCATCGAGCGCAGGCTGCCGCCGCTCAGGTACTCGGTGACGATGTAGGGCGGCTGCTCGTCGCCGTTCCAGTCGAACACCGCGAGGATGTTCGGGTGGCTGAGGGAGGCGGCGCTGCGGGCCTCGGCCCGGAAGCGCCGGAGGAACCCGTCGTCGGCCGCCAGCGCCGGGTGGAGGATCTTCACGGCGACGCGGCGACGCAGCCGGACGTCGTCGGCGAGGTACACCTCGGCCGACGCGCCCGATCCCAGTGGAGCGAGGAGCCTGTAGCGCCCACCCACCACCCGACCGACGTGCTCGGTCATGTGCGACATGACCACGACCGCCCAGAGTACCCGTCGCCCCGCCCGCGGGACCTGTCGGCTCGACCGCTCGCGCGGGCGAGGTAGACAATTGGGCCGAGTGTCCTCGACCCTTCCCCCCACCAGGCCCCCGGCCAGCGGCTCGCCCGAGACCAACGGCTCGTCGGCCCCTCCCCTCTACAGCACCCGGTTCAAGATCGTGGCCGCGCTGCTGGTCACGCTGGCCGTCGTGGCGTTCGTCGCCGCGTACCTGACGACCAGCGACGGCGACGACGGCGGCGCCACCGACGGCGAGTACGTCGAGCGGCTGCTGCCCGAGCGCGACACCCAGATCGTCCAGCAGGGCACGGTCGGCATCGACCTGGCGCCCGGCTGGGAGGGCCGCCTCACGATCGACGGCGTGCCGATCCCCGAGGGCCAGACCGACGTGACGTCGCTCAACGTCGTCCAGTTCACGCCGGGTGAGGGGAAGGCCATGCAGACGCTGCCGATCGGCAAGATCTGCGCCCAGGCCCGCGTGTGGGAGACGGCCACCGGGCCGGACGAGTCCCGCACGGTCTCCTGGTGCTTCGACGTGATCTGAGGGCGCTGAGCGCGCTGACGGCGTGATCCGCGCGGACCGAGCCGACCGGCGCCGACGTCCGGCGCGCCGGCCCGGCTCGGGTCAGGCGTCGGGGTCGAGCAGCTGGGCCGGCCGCAGCTCGCCGGTCTCCAGCAGGTGCTCGAAGCCGGCCTCGTCGAGCACCGGCACGCCCAGCTCGGCCGCCTTGTTCACCTTCGACGCCCCGGGGCCCTCACCGATCACCAGCGCCGTCGTCTTGGCCGACACGCTGCCCGGCGACTTGCCACCACGGGCCTTGATCGCGGCGGCGGCCTCCTCGCGGCTGTAGTGCTCCAGGGTCCCGCTGACCACGATGCTCATCCCCGCCAACGTCAGCGGGAGGCCCGAGCCGCGGGTCCCCTGCATGTTGAGCCCGGCGTCCTTCAGGCGCTGGACGAGCTCCCGGTTGGCCTCGACCGAGAACCACTCGTGGATCGACAGGGCGATCACCGAACCGAGGCCGTCGACCGACTGCATCGCCTCCGGTGACGCCGCCAGGATCGTGTCCATGTCGCCGAACGCCCGGGTCAGCGCCTCGGCGCCGGCGGGCCCGAGGTGGCGGATGTTGAGGCCCACCAGCAGGCGCTCCAGCGGCTTCTGCTTCGACTCCTCGATGGCGCGGCGCAGGTTGCTCACCGACACCTCGCCCATGCCCTCCAGCTGGGCGACCTTGTCCCAGTCGAGGTAGTAGAGGTCGGCGACGCTGTTGACGAGGCCGGCGGCGATCAGCTGGGCGACCCGCTGCGAGCCCAGGCCCTCGATGTCCATGGCGCCGCGGCTGGCGAAGTGCTCGATCGCGCCCTGCCGCTGGAACGGGCACTCGGGGTGGACGCAGCGGTGCTCGGCCTCGCCCTCGGGCCGCACCAGCTCGGCGCCGATCGGGCACGGGCACGTGCTGGGGAAGCGCCACTCGGGCAGGCCCTCGGGCCGCTCGGCGACCACCGGGCCGAGGACCTCGGGGATCACGTCGCCGGCCCGCCGGACCACCACCCGGTCGCCGGGCCGCACGTCCTTGGCCTTCACCTGGTCCTCGTTGTGGAGGGTGGCCTGGCCGACGGTCACGCCGCCCACGAACACGGGCTCCAGCACCGCGTAGGGGGTGGCGCGGCCGGTGCGGCCGATCGACACGAGGATGTCCTTGAGGAGCGTGGTGCGCTCCTCGGGCGGGAACTTCACGGCGATCGCCCACCGCGGCGCCTTCGACGTGGACCCGAGGATCTCCCGGGTGGCGAGGTCGTCGACCTTGATGACCGCCCCGTCGATCTCGTAGTCGAGGTCGTGGCGGTGCTCCTGCCAGTGGCTGACGAACGCGGCCACGTCGCCGAAGCCCGCCACCGGGCGGATCTCCGGGTTGACCGGGAAGCCCAGCTCCCGCAGGTACTCGAGGCTCTCGCTGTGGCTCGCCAGCGGCGGCCCGCCCACCACCTCGCCCAGCTGGTAGGCCCACAGGGCCAGCTCGCGCTCGGCGGTGATGCCGGCGTCCTTCTGACGCAGGGCGCCGGCGGCCGCGTTGCGGGGGTTCACGTAGGGCCGGTCGCCGTTTGCCAGCTGCCGCTCGTTGAGGGCGTTGAAGGCCGACAGCGGCATGTAGATCTCACCCCGCACCTCGAAGACCTCGGGGGCGCCCGGGGGCAGCCGGTCGGGGATCTGCGGGATCGTGCGGACGTTGGGGGTGACGTCCTCGCCGGTGCGCCCGTCGCCGCGGGTGGCGGCCTGCACGTAGCGGCCGTTCTCGTAGCGGATCGAGATGGCGAGCCCGTCGATCTTCAGCTCGCAGACGAACGCCAGCTCGTCCTTGCCGGCCGCGGCGTCGGCCACGGCATCGGCGGCCGCGGCGGCGTCGGGCTCGGGCGGCGGGGTGGCCTTGGCGAGCCGCCGGACGAGCCGCTCGTGCCACGCCTGGAGCTCCTCGTCGCTGAAGACGTTGTCGAGGCTCATCATCGGCACCCGGTGCACCACCGGGGCGAAGGTGGTGACGGGCGCGCTGCCCACCTTCTGGGTGGGCGAGTCGGGCGTGATGAGCTCGGGGTGCTCCTCCTCGAGCGCCTGGAGCTCGCGGACGAGCTGGTCGTACTCGAAGTCCGAGATCGTCGGCGCGTCCAGCTCGTGGTAGCGGCGGTTGTGCTCGGCGATCTCCGCCCGCAGGGCGGCGACGCGCTGCTCGATCTCCAGGTCGGCCATGGTCCTCGCACCTTACCGACCAGCACCGGGACCCATCGGGGCACCCCCACCCCGTCAGTGGGGGGTCCGCACGATGCGCAGCCGGCTCGTCCACGGCCGTGGCCGACGAGCCGAGGAACGCGCTCAGACCCGCTGGCGGCCGGACTCCAGGACGAGCGCCTCCAGCCGGCGGCCCAGCAGCGCCGCCAGCCCGGCCACCTGCTGGGCCTGGAACGGGTCGAAGCCGACCAGCCCGCAGGCCGGGGTGATGATCGCCTGCTCCCGCAGCAACGCCGGGTCGCAGCCGCCGGCGGCCAGCGCCTCCCACTCGGTCCACAGGCGCCGCCACAGCACGTCGGCCGACTCGATCAGCGGCCCGTCGGTGGGCACCGCGCCCCAGGCGATCCAGCCGCCCCGCTCGAGGAACCCGGCGAGCGCCCCGGCGTGCTCGGTGGCGCCCATGCCCACCGGCAGCGAGAGGATCTGCGGGCCCGACTGCAGCACCGCCTGCCAGTCGGCCCGTCCGCAGCAGTGGAGGCCGGCGATGGCGGTCTCCTCCACCACCGCCATCGCCGACGAGACCAGGTCGAGGGCGTCGTCGAGGTCGAGCGGGAACCCCGGGTCGAGCGCGGCCCGCAGGCCCGGCTCGTCGAGGAACAGCACCGGCGTCGCCCCGGGCGCGACCCGGCGGGCCGCGTCCAGCGCCGCCCGGATCCGGGCCGTCACCGCCAGCCGCGCCACGCCGAAGGCCCGGTCGGTGCTCACCCCGCAGGCGTGCAGCGCCAGGCCGGCGGTGACCGGCCCGGTGAACTGCAGCTTGAACGGCTCCACCCGACCCTCGATCGCCTGCAGGAACGCCCGCAGCCCCACGAACGGCTCGCCGTCGACCGTCGGGTCGCCGAGCGGCAGCTCGGGGTCGACCGCGGCCTCGTCGACCAGCAGCGACCCGTCGTCCAGCACCGACACCCCGGTGATCCCCCAGGCCGACTGGGCGATCATCCCCTCGGTGGCCGACCGGCGCGGCAGCGACGGGGCCGACGGCAGGCGGGGGTGGACCTCGAGCGAGAAGCGGGCGGCCTCGTCGGGATCGTCATGTGGCAGGCTGCCGATGCCGGTGGACAGGCCGGGTGGGAAGAGGACGTCCCTCATCGGGTCGGGCCTTCGGGAACGCGGAGTACGTGGAGAACGTGGAGGAGATGGTGTCGGTCGGCGTGGTCGGTTCGGTCGCTTCGGTGCGAACGTCGGTTCAAGTTGGTGCTTCCCGCTCGGGCAGAGTCGCGCTGCGTGATCCCGTCCACCGCGGTTCCAGTGCGGTCGAACACCCCCGGGAGATCGTTGCCTCCGACTGGAATAGCCATCAGCGGGCGCGATCGGCAAATCTCCCGCAGTGATCCGGTTCGGCCCCTGGCCCGTGCGCGGCACGTGGCTGCTGCTCCCCTTGCTCGCCGGTCCCGTCCTCGCGGGCGCGCTCGACGACACCGCCCGGGCGACCCAGGTCGTCGCCTCCCTCGGGCTGTGGGTCGGGTGGCTCGCCGGGCTGCTCGCCACCCTCGTCCCCCGCACCGTGACGCTGACCGTGCTGCGGATCCTGGCGCCGGCCGCCGTGGCGGCGGTGGCGTGGGCGGTGGTCGACGCCGGCACCGGGCCCGACACCACCGACGCCGGCTGGCGGGTCGCCGGGTTGGCGGCGGTGCTCGTGGCCGCGGTGGTCGCCTTCTTCCCCGAGACCGGCCGCCTGTTCGTCGACGGCTCGTCCTACGGCGACGAGCAGCGCTTCCCGCTGCGCGTGCCGGCGCCGCTGCTGGCGGGGCCGGTGCCGCTCGCCTGGCTGGCGGTGGCCGGGGGCGTGGCCGCCGGGCCGCTGCTGCTGGCCGCCGAGGCGTGGGTGCCCGGGGCGCTGGCGCTGGCCGCCGGCCTGCCCGCCGCCTGGTGGGGGGCCCGGGCGCTGCACGTGCTGGCCCGGCGCTGGGTCGTGCTGGTGCCGGCGGGGATGGTGCTGCACGACCAGCTCGCCCTGGCCGACCCGATCCTGCTGCGGCGGGACGAGGTCCGGGCGCTGGTCCCGGCGCCGGCCGACACCGAGGCCCTCGACCTCACCAAGGGTGCCCTCGGCCTGGCGCTGGAGGTGACGCTGGCCGGGCCGGCGGCGCTGACGCTGGCGCCGGTGGGCCGGACGGCGACCGCCGAGGCGGTGAAGGCCGAGCGGCTGCTGTTCACCCCCACCCAGCCGGGCGCGCTGCTGGCCGCGGCCCGGGCCCGCCGCATCGGCTGACCCGCTGCCGGGCCGCGCGACCACCGACCCGGGTGGGCCCGGCCGGTCCCACCGGGGTCAGCGGGCCCGGACGCCCTCCAGGACGGTGGTGACGACCCGGCGGAGCACGGTCTCGTCGAGCGGTGCCTGGCTCATGAACGCCCGCAGGAACACCGGGCCCGAGACGATGTCGACCACCAGGTCCGGATCGGCGTCGGCCCGGAGCTCGCCCCGGTCGATGGCCCGCTGCACCACCTGGACCGGCACGGCCCGGCGCTCGCCGATGAACTCCGCGTACACCTTCCGGGTCTCCTCGTTCACGGCCGCCTCGGCGATCGTGGCCGCCACCAGGGGGCCGACCGAGCTGGTGGTCAGCTTCTCGGCGAGGTGGCCGAGGATGGTGACGAGGTCCTCGACGACCGAGCCGGTGTCCGGATCGTCGAGGACGACCCCGGCCAGCCGGGCGGTGTCGAGCATGAGGTGGGCCCGCGACGGCCAGCGCCGGTAGATCGTCGCCTTGCCGCGCCCGGCGCGGGCGGCGACGGCGTCGACGGTGAAGCCGCCCGGGCCCTGCTCGGCCAGGACGGCGGCGGCCGCTTCGAGGATGGCCTCGTCGGCCCGGGCGTCGCGGGGGCGCCCGGGCCGACGGGCCGGCGTGGTTGCCATGCTCCGATCATGCCGTGGTGACGACCGCTCGCTCCCGCGGGTTCGGGTCCTCGTCGTCGCCCTCGGCGCCCGAGCCCGGCCCCGCGGCGTGGCCGGCGGCCGGGTCGGCGTCGGTGGCGCCGGCGTGGTCGGCCGCCCGGGCCGGCAGGAACAGGGCGGCGACCACCGCACCCAGCGCCAGCGCCCCGGCGCCGACGGTGAGCGCGATCGACATGCCGTCGATGAACGCGTCGGCGGCCACGTCGTGGAGCAGCTGGGCGGGCCCGGCGGGCAGCCGGGAGGCGATCTCCATGGCCGCGCCCACCTGGTCGGCGGCGGCCTCGGCCGCGTCGGCGGGCAGCGGGGTGCCGGCGACGGCGTCGCGCACCTGGGGGCCGTAGGTGGAGCTGACGAGCGACCCGAGCACCGCCACGCCGAGGGCGCCGCCCAGCTCCCGGGTGGTGTCGTTGACGGCCGAGCCGACGCCCGCCTTGTCGGGCGGGACCGAGCCCATGATCGCCTCGGTGGCCGAGGGCATCATCGACGCGAACCCGGCGGCCAGCACGACCAGCGCCAGCGCGACCTCGGCGTAGGAGGACCCGGCGGTGAGCCGACCGGCCAGGAGCATCCCGACCGCGGCCACGAGGAGACCGCCGGCGACCACGATCTTGCTGCCCACCCGCTCGGCGACCTTGGCGCTGAGCGGCGCCACCACCATCTGGGTCGCGGCCATGGGCAGCAGGCGGACGCCGACCTCCAGGGCCGTGTAGCCCATCACCGACTGCAGGAGCAGGGTGAGGAGGAAGAACGACCCGAACATCCCGAAGAACGTCAGGGCGATGGCCCCGGAGGCGGCGCTGAAGCGCGGGTTGCGGAACAGCGCCATGTCGAGCATCGGGTGGGCGGTGCGACGCTCCCACAGGGCGAACGCCACGAGCAGCACGGCGGCCGCCGCGAACCCGCCGAGCACCTTGGTCTCGGTCCAGCCGTGGGGGCCCTCGATGATGGCGTAGACGAGGGCGGTGAGCCCGGCGATCGACAGGAGGGCGCCGGGGATGTCGACGGGCGGGGCGCTCGGGTCCTTCGAGGTGGGGACGAACAGCCGGCCGAGCAGCAGGGCGACGGCGACGACCGGCAGGTTCACCAGGAAGACCGAGCCCCACCAGAAGTGCTCGAGCAGCCAGCCGCCGGTGACGGGGCCGACGGCGATGCCCAGGCCCGCGGTGGCCGACCAGATGGCGATGGCCTGGGCCCGCTCCTTCGGGTCGGTGAAGACGTTGGTGATGATCGAGAGGGTGGCCGGCATGATCAGCGCCGCGCCGACGCCCATGAGCGCCCGGGTGGCGATGAGCTGATCGGGGCTGTCGGCGAAGGCCGACAGGCCGGAGGACACGGCCATCACGCCGAGGCCGAGCGAGAGCGCGCCGCGCCGCCCGAAGCGGTCGCCGAGGGCGCCCATGGTCAGCAGCAGGCCGGCGAACACGAGGATGTAGGCGTCGACGATCCACTGGAGCTGGCCGGCGGTGGCGTCCAGGTCGTCGCGCAGGGAGGGCAGGGCGACGTTGACGATCGAGTTGTCGAGCACGATGAGCAGGAGCGACAGGCACATCGTGACGAGCACGAGCCAGCGTCGGGCAGGGGCGGGTTCCGTCATGCCCGACACGTTGCGCCTTCTAATTACGAGACGCAATAGTTTCGATACGATTCAGTTCATGAAATGCGTCACACCCGGACCACGCCACCCCCGACGACGAGGTCGGTGCCCGGGTCGTAGAGCACCACCGACTGCCCCACCGCCACCCGGCGCTGCGGGCGGTCGAACACCACGGTGGCGGTCGACGCGTCGCCGTTCCCGTCGCCGCCGGCGCCGCCCGGCACCACCCGGGCCGGCCGCGGCACGCCGTGGGCCGAGCACTGGGCCAGCACCGGCCCCTCGACCGGCCCCGCCGCCCACACCATCGTCCCCAGCTCCGCCCGGTCGACCTCGAGGTCGGCGGCCGGGCCCACCGTCACCCGCCGCCGCGGCACGTCGACCGCGGTCACGTACCGCGGCTCGCCCCCGCCCGGCAGCCCCAGGCCCCGGCGCTGGCCCACGGTCACCAGCTCGACCGCCTCGACCGTGCCCAGCTCCCGCCCGTCGGCGTCGACCACCGCAGCCGGGTGCAGCGGCACCCGCCGGGACAGGAACCCCGACCGCCCCGCCCCCGACGTGATGAAGCACACGTCCTGGCTGTCGGGCTTGCGGGCGGTGCGCAGGCCGCGGCGCGCCGCCTCGGCCCGCACCTCGTCCTTGGTCAGCTCCCCCACCGGCAGCAGCGTGTGCGCCAGCTGCTCGGGGCCCAGCACGTACAGCACGTAGCTCTGGTCCTTGGCCCGGTCGGCGCCGCGACCCAGCCGCCGCACCCCGTCGGGGCCCTCGACGATGCGGGCGTGGTGGCCCGTGGCCACGGTGTCGAACCCGACCGCCCGCGCCCGGCGCAGCATGCGATCGAACTTCAGGTGCCGGTTGCACTCGATGCACGGGTTCGGCGTGACCCCGGTGCGGTGCGCCTCGACGTAGGGCTCGACCACCCGCTGCTCGAAGTCGTCGGTGAACGTCCACACGTGGTGCGGGATGCCCAGCTGCTGGGCGACCCGGCGCGCGTCGTCGACGTCGCTCACCGAGCAGCAGCCGGTGTCGGACTCGCCGCCCCACAGCTTCATGGTCACGCCGACCACCTCGTGGCCCTGCTCGACCAGGCGGGCGGCCGCGACCGACGAGTCCACGCCCCCGGACATGGCGACCATCACCCTCACGACGACCCGACCCCCACCGCCGACGCGGCCCGCAGCCGCGCCACCGCCGCCGGAATCACGTCGAGCGCCCGGTCGACGTCGACGTCGGTGGACGTCCAGCCCAGCGACAGCCGCAGCGCCCCCACGTCGGGACCCATCGGCGCCCCCATCGCGGCCAGCACGTGCGACGCCTCCTGGGCACCGCTGGCGCAGGCCGACGCCGCCGACGCGCACACGCCCGCCTCGTCCAGCAGGAACAGCAGGGCCTCGGACTCGACGCCCGGGATCGTCACGTGCACGATCCCCGGCACGCCCTGGTCCGGGTCGCCGCCGGCGGTGAGGGCGGCGTCGGGGATGCCGTCGAGGAGCCCGTCGACC
>DATCLV010000260.1:0-1825 GCA_036563745.1 Acidimicrobiales bacterium
TGGACCCACGCACCACACCCGCGATTCCGGCAGTCATGCGCGGCGCCGTGGATCTGAGTCCGTTGCGCGACCGCGCGGCCGCCGCTGCTCGTGCCCAGGCCCGTCCGGCCCCCGGCCCGGCCGCCGGAAACGGCCAGGGCGGCGGCGCATCCTCGGCCGGCGGGGGCGGCGTGACCATCATCGACGTCACCGAGGCCACCTTCCAGACCGAGGTGCTGGAGCGGTCGCTGCACACGCCGGTGGTCATCGACTTCTGGGCCGAGTGGTGTGGCCCGTGCCGCCAGCTCTCGCCGGTCCTGGAGAAGCTGGCCATGGAGGGCGGCGGTTCCTGGGTGCTGGCCAAGGTGGACGTCGACACCAACCCGCGGCTGGCCCAGATGTTCCGCGTCCAGGGCATTCCCATGGTCTTCGCCGTGGTCGGCGGGCAGCCGATCGACGCGTTCACCGGCGTCGTTCCCGAGGCGCAGCTGCGGCAGTGGATCGGCGCCGTGCTCCAGGCCGCGGGGGTCGCCACCCAGCCGCCCGAGGACCCGGCGATGGTCGCGGCCGACGAGGCGCTGGCCGCGGGTGACTACGACGCGGCGGAGCAGGCGTACAAGAAGATCCTCGCCGACCGCCCGGCCGACGCCGCCGCGGCCGCCGGGCTCGCCCAGGTCGGGCTGCTGCGTCGGGTGAAGGGCGTGGACCAGGCCCAGGCGCTCAAGGCGGCGGCCGAGGCACCCGACGACATCGACGCCCAGCTGCTGGCCGCCGACATCGAGGTGCTCTCCGGGCGGGCCGAGGACGCGTACAACCGCCTGGTCGAGCTGGTGCGCCGGGTCTTCGGCGACGACCGGGAGAAGGTGCGCGCCCACCTCGTCTCCCTGTTCAGCATCGCGGCCCCGGACGACCCGGTCGTGGCCAAGGCTCGCCGCGCCCTCGCCAGCGCCCTCTTCTAGTTCGGTCGCATGCGGCGCATCGCGGTCCTCGACGCCCCCTCCAACCTCGGCCTGCGGCCCCCGACCCCCACGTCGGTCCCGGGTTGCGCCAAGGCGCCCGGCGCGCTGCGCGACCAGGGTCTGGTGGCCCGGCTCGGGGCCCGGGACGCCGGGTGCCTCACGCCGCCGCGCTATGACCCCGGGGGTTGGCAGCCGGGCGACGGGGTGGCGCAGGCGGCGGAGATCGCCCGGTACTCGGTGCGGCTGGCCGACCGGATCGGCGCGATCCTGCACGCCGACGAGTTTCCCCTGATCCTCGGCGGGGACTGCTCGGTGGCGATCGGTTCGATGCTCGCCATGAAGCGCCTCCAGCACGACCGGGGCGGCCGCGTCGGGCTGGTCTACATCGACGCCCACTCCGACTTCCGCCATCCCGGCAACGCGGCGGTGGTGGGCGCCGCGGCCGGGGAGGCCCTCGCCCTGGTCACCGGGCGGGGCCAGGGTGATCTCGCGAGCATCGAACAGCGCCGGCCGTACGTCCGGGACCAGGACGTGGTGCTGATCGGCATGCGCCCGACCGACGACTACCGGATGGACCTGCAGGCCGGCGGCTTCAACGTCCGCACCTCGCACGACGTACGGACCCAGGGCGCCAGCCGCACCGCGCAGTGGGCGCGATCCCTGCTCAGCGAATGCACCGGGTACTGGGTGCACCTCGACGTGGACGTGCTCGACCCCTCGGTCATGCCCGCGGTCGACGCGCCCACCCCGGGCGGCATCGCCTATCCGGAGCTGGAGAACCTCCTGCAGGGGCTGGTCAGCGGCAAGGAGTGCCTCGGCATGGAGGTGACGGTGTTCGACCCCGACTTCGATGCCGACGGGGTCTACGCCCAGGACCTGGTGAACTC
>DATCLV010000197.1:0-5543 GCA_036563745.1 Acidimicrobiales bacterium
GTGGGGGAGCCCGCCGGCACGGGCGCCACGCCCCCGGCGCACGACCTACGCTCGCGAGCCATGACCAGCAGCGATCGCGTCCGTCTCGTCGTCCTCTTCGGGGGGCGTTCGGCCGAGCACGAGGTGTCGTGCACCACCGCCGCCCACGTGCTGGCCGCGGCCGATCGCGACCGCTACGAGATCGTGCCGGTCGGCATCACCCGCGACGGCGAGTGGGTCCGCTCCGAGGACGCCGTCGCGGCGCTGGACCGGGGCGTCGCCGAGTTCCCGGGACGGGTGACGGCGGCCGGCACCGCGGTGGAGCCGCTGCCGACGGTCACGCCCGCCACCAGCGACGACCTGCCGACGGTGGTGCTGCCGCTGCTGCACGGCCCCCACGGCGAGGACGGGACGGTCCAGGGGATGCTGGAGCTGGCCGGCGTGCCGTACGTGGGCGCCGGGGTGCTGTCGTCCGCGCTGTGCATGGACAAGCTGAAGGCCAAGGACGTCGCGGCCGCCAACGGCATCCCGCAGACGCCGTGGCTCGGCCTCCGCGACCGCGACCGGGCCGGGGCGGCCGCCAGGGTCGAGGCCGCCGGCCTCACCTATCCGCTGTTCGTGAAGCCGGCCAACCTGGGCTCGTCGGTGGGCATCAGCAAGGTGCACGACCCGTCGGAGCTGGACGCCGCGCTCGAGGCCGCCGCCGAGTACGACGAGTGGCTGGTCGTCGAGCAGGGGGTGGAGGGCGCCCGCGAGATCGAGGTCGCCGTGCTGGGCAACCAGGACCCGCGGGCGTCGGTGCCGGGCGAGATCGTCCCGGGCGCCGAGTTCTACGACTACGACGACAAGTACGTCGACGGCGCCAGCGAGGCGCTGATCCCGGCGCCGCTGTCGCCGGAGGCCACCGCCGAGGTGCAGGCGCTGGCGGTGCGGTCGTACGAGGCGCTGCGGTGCGAGGGCATGGCCCGGGTCGACTTCTTCTACCAGGAGGGCGGCGCCGGGTTCCTGCTGAACGAGATCAACACGATCCCCGGCTTCACGCCGATCTCGATGTACCCGAAGCTGTGGGAGGCGAGCGGGCTGGCCTACCCCGACCTGGTCGACGAGCTGGTGCGCCTGGCCGTCGAGCGCCACGAGCGCCGCAGCCGCTTCTCCACGAAGCGCTGACCCGGCCTGACCCCGCAACCCCAGCGAAATTGCGTTGATCAGGCCGCATATAGCGGTCTGATCAACGCAATTTGCCGGTGGGTGGCGCCCCGACGGCCGTGGAGCCCGGCGCGGCGGAGTGGAACACGTTCTAATTCTGTGGTTCGCTGGTGCCCGATGCGCACCGAGATCTGCGACCGCCTGGGGATCGAGTTCCCGATCTTCGCCTTCAGCCACTGCCGCGACGTCGTGGCCGCCGTGACCAACGCGGGCGGCCTCGGGGTGCTCGGCGCGGTGGCCTTCGACGGCGAGCAGCTGGAGACCGAGCTGAAGTGGATCGACGACCACGTCGGCGACAAGCCCTACGGCGTCGACCTCGTGATCCCCTCCAAGTACGAGGGCATGGACATCGACGCCATGAGCCCCGAGGAGCTCGAGGCCGAGCTGCGCAAGCACGTGCCCGACGGCCACCGGGAGTTCGCCGCCAAGATCCTCGCCGACCACGGCGTCCCCGAGCTGCCGCCCGAGGACACCCGGGACCGCCAGCTCCTCGGGTGGACGTCGGTCACCGCCGCCCCGCAGGTCGAGGTCATCCTCCAGCACGACAAGGCGCGCCTCGTCGCCAACGCGCTCGGCACCCCGCCGGCCGACGTCGTCGCCCAGATCCAGGGCACCGGCCGGCTCATCGGGGCGCTGTGCGGCTCGGTCAAGCACGCCCTCCGGCACAAGGACGCCGGGCTCGACTTCGTCGTCTGCCAGGGCACCGAGGGCGGCGGCCACACCGGCGAGGTGTCGTCGCTGGTGCTGTGGCCCCAGGTGATCGACGCGCTCGGCGGCCCGGGCGGCGTGCCCGTGCTGGCCGCCGGCGGCATCGGCAACGGCCGCCAGGTCGCCGCGGCGATGGGCATGGGCGCGGCCGGGGTGTGGACCGGCTCGCTGTGGCTCACCGTCGAGGAGGCCGACGTGCCGCCCGCCCAGATGCAGACCTACCTCGAGGCCACCAGCCACGACACCGTGCGGTCGCGGGCATTCACCGGCAAGCCCGCCCGGATGCTCCGCAACGACTGGACCGACGCCTGGGAGCGCGAGGACACGCCCGACCCGCTGCCCATGCCGCTCCAGATGATGGTGGCGCTCGACGCCGTCCAGCGGGGCCACCGCTACCCGGAGGCCGCCAAGGACGTGAACTTCAACCCGGTCGGCCAGGTGGTCGGCCAGCTCCAGAAGGTCGAGCGGGCGGCGCAGGTGGTGCAGCGGCTCGTCGAGGAGTACCTCGAGGCCTGCGAGCGCCTGCAGCGCCTCAACGCCGGCTGACGGCCGGGGTCGCCGGGTCGCCGGGTCACCGGACGGGAGGGGGGAGCGGGGCCCGGCCCGGTGCGGTCGGGCCCCGCAAAGCTTCCCGTCCGCGGGCTCAGCCGCCCGTCTCGGCGACGCAGCCGTTGACGATGCCGGTGAGCTCCTGGATGACCGGCGAGCTCTCGACCGTCGAGTCGTCGCCGCCCGAGGTGAACGCCAGCTGCCAGAACTCGTCGACCATCCGGTCGTCGACCGCGGCGTCGACGCAGTCGACCGTGCCCTCGGGCAGCCCCGCCTCCGCCGTGAACACCGACAGGAACGCCCCGCGCAGGTCGGCGCACTCGCCGAACCAGTCGAGCAGCGCCTGGCCCTGCTCGCCGCTGGGCACGAAGTCGTCGCCCTGCGCGATCGCCGCGCCCATGAAACCGTCGAGGTCGGCGGCGTCGGCGTCGGCCAGGCATGCCTCGTCGACCTCGAACGCGTCGTCGCCCATCTCCCCGGTGAAGCCCTCGGTGAACCCCGACGCCAGGCCGGTGACGATCGCCTCCTCGGCCGCGGGGGAGCAGTCGATCAGCGCCCGGTAGATGTCGGTGCCCTGCTCGTCGGTGATCGTGATGCCCCAGTCCCGGTGGTCGGACTCGGGCTGGTCCCGGATCTCCTGCGGCGTGACCTTGGCCTCGAGCTCGTCGACGCCGATCGCGTCGACGTAGGCGGCGCCGAGGCACTCGGCCTCGCTGTCGGCGAGGTCGGCGAACGGGCTGTCCTGCCCGGTGACCGAGGCGGCGATCGCCTCGACGTACTCGATGCGCAGCCCGTCGTCGCCGCCCCCGTCGTCGGTGCTCCCGCCGTCCTCGGTGCTGGGCCGGAAGGCACCGTCGTCGTCACCGCCGCACGCGCCGAGGATCAGCACGAGCGCCGCGCCCGCGCCGCAGACGATCTTCTTCATTCCCTCGCTCCTTCTCCGCCTGGGGGACCCCGCGACCCTAGCCACGGACGGCGGCGCCCCCACCACCAGCGGCGGGGGCGTCAGGTCACGCCGGGTCGGCGGCGGCCCCCTCCCGCCGGGGGCGGCGGCGCCACACCCGGCGCAGCGGGGGCTCGGCGACCTCGGGCGCACGGCCCCAGCGGAGCTCCAGGTACAGCGACTTCGCGGCGCCGGCCAGCGGCGTCGCCACCAGGGCCCCCGGGATGCCGGCCGCCGCCCCGCCCACCAGGGCCGCCAGCATCGTGGCCGGCGGCGACAGGTCGACCGCCTGGCCCACCACGGTCGGCTGGATCACGTGGTTCTCGAGGTTCATGTAGACGATGTAGAGGACCGCGCAGATCAGCCCGGTCGTCAGGCCCTGCGTGAGCGCCAGGATCACGAAGAACCCGCCGCCGAGCGCCCCACCGATCTGGGGGATCAGGTTCACCACCAGCATCCACAGCGCGGCCGCCGGCGCGAGCGGCACCCGGAAGGCGAGGCCCAGCGTGAGGATGAAGATCGCCGCCAGGCTCGCCACCAGCAGCGACCCGGCGAAGTAGGCGCCGAGCGTCCGGTAGAACGTGCGGCCCACCCGCACCGCGGCCGGCTCGACCGTGGCGGGCAGCGCCGCCTGCAGGCGCTGCACCAGCCGGTCGCCGTCGACCAGCGTCGCCAGGCCCACGATCATCACCATCACCGCCGCCAGCACGCCGTCGAGCACCGAACGGGCCAGCGACGTGATCGAGTCGGTGTCGACGCGGGCCGGCAGGTCGGCCGCCCAGTCGCGCACCTCCTCCGCGGCGTCGCGGTCCTCCAGCCACGAACCGACCAGCGGGAAGCTGTAGGCGCTCTCCACCGTCTCGGGCAGCTCGCGGCCGAACTCCTCCGCCTGCTCCACGGCGGGCGGGCCGAGGATGAACACCAGCAGGGCGAAGATCGCCCCCACCATCAGCGACACGAGCGCCACCGCCGCGGGCCGGGAGCAGCCCAGGCGCTGACGGATGCGCACCACCACCGGGTCGAGCGCGAAGGCCAGCAGGAACCCGACGCCGATCCGGGTGAGGCTGTCGGGGATGTTGCGGAACAGGCCGACGAGCACGAACGACACGAAGAGGCCGCCGGCGATCCAGGCCCCGGACCGCCAGTCGAGCGTGACGACCCGCACCTCCTGGGGCTCGACCGTCGGCAGCTCCTGGCGATCGACGGGCCCGGGCACGTCGGTAGTGTACGCAGCCATGCGGTGCCGCCTGGTCGACGTCCCCCCGGCCGCTCCGTGGTGCCCGGCGTCGTGACCGGGACCGGCGCGGGCGGCGCCACGAGCGCGGGCGGCACGTCGGGCGGCACGGAGCGCCCGGCCCTCACGCCGCCCGAGGTGGCCCCGCCCGCACCCCCGCCGACCGGCCAGGTGCGCATGACGATCGGCCCCGAGGTCGTGGCCGTCGTGCTGGTCTCGATCGCCGTGGGCGTGATGGCGTTCGGCGTCGCCGTGGCCGCCCGGCGGATCCTCGGGTGGGCCCTGGCGTCGGCGATCGTGGCCGCCCTCCTGGCGCCGCTGGTCGACCGGCTCGCCCGCTACCTGCCCCGGGTCGTCGCCATCATCACCGGCCTCCTGCTGGTCGGCGTGGTGGCCGGCAGCGTCACCGGCGGCATCCTCGCCGACCTCGGCAACCAGTTCGACCGCCTCCGGGACGAGGCGCCGCGGGCCGCCGCCGAGCTGGAGCGGTCCGACCGCTTCGGCGAGCTGGCGACCAACTTCCGCCTGGAGGATCGGGTCGACACCGTGCTCGACCGCCTCCGCGACCCGACCAGCGGCGTCGCCTCCGAGCGCGCCGCCAGCGCCGCCGGCGCCTACCTGGTCGGCGCGGTCCTGACCGCCTTCCTGCTGTCGTCGGGGCCGCGGATGGGCGAAGCGGCGCTGGCGCAGATCGGCGACCCGGTCCGCCGCGACCGGCTGCGCGAGATCGTCCGCATCGGGTTCACCCGCGGGCGGCGCTACGTCCTGTTCGCGCTGGGCAAGGCGGCGGTGGCCGGCGGGATCGGTTGGGCGCTGTGCTACTGGCAGGACGTGCCGGCGCCGATCGTGCTGGGCGTGGCCGTGGCGGCGCTCAGCATCGTGCCGGGCTTCGGGATCCTGGTGGCCGGCGGCTTCGCCCTGCTG
>DATCLV010000296.1:0-8615 GCA_036563745.1 Acidimicrobiales bacterium
GCCCTGGGCCGGGAGCTGCTCGCCGCGGGGCGCGTCGAGGCGGACCTCGTTGCCGGCCTCGTTCACCAGCACGTCGGTGCGCGGGTCGAAGTCGAGGGTGCCGGCCAGGGCCAGCGCGACCACCAGGTCGGGGCTGGTGACGAACGACAGCGTGTTGGCGTTGCCGTCGTTCCGCTTGGGGAAGTTGCGGTTGTAGCTGTTGACGATGGTGTTGGGCTTCGTCGGGTCGAGGTCCTGGCGGTCCCACTGGCCGATGCAGGGGCCGCAGGCGTTGGCGAGCACGGTGGCGCCGATGGCCTCCAGGTCGCCGAGCAGGCCGTCCCGCTCGATGGTGGCCCGGACCTGCTCGGACCCGGGCGTGACCAGCAGCTGGGTCTTCGCCTTCAGCCCGGCGGCGGCCGCCTGGCGGGCGATCGACGCGGCGCGGGTGATGTCCTCGTAGGACGAGTTGGTGCACGACCCGACCAGCGCGGAGGACACCTCCAGCGGCCAGCCCTCGGCCCGGGCGTGGTCGCCCAGCTCGCCGATGCGGTGGCCGCGGTCGGGGGAGTGGGGGCCGTTGACCATGGGCTCCAGCGTCGACAGGTCGAGCTCGATCACCTGGTCGAAGAAGCGGCCCGGGTCGGCGGCGACCTCGGGGTCGGGCCGCAGGTCGTCCATGACGCCCCGGGCGGCGGCGGCGATGTCGGCCCGCCCGGTGGCCTCCAGGTAGGCGAGGCCGGCGTCGTCGAAGCTGAACAGCGACGTGGTGGCGCCGATCTCGGCGCCCATGTTGCAGATCGTCGCCTTGCCGGTGGTGGAGAGGGCGTCGGCCCCGGGGCCGAAGTACTCGACGATGGCGCCGGTGCCGCCCTTCACGGTCAGCAGGTCGGCGACCTTGAGGATCACGTCCTTGGGGGAGGTCCAGCCGTCGAGCTCGCCGGTGAGGTGGACGCCGATGAGCTTGGGGTACCGGACGTTGAAGGGGAAGCCGGTCATGACGTCGACCGCGTCGGCGCCGCCCACGCCGATGGCCACCATGCCGAGGCCGCCGGCGTTGGGGGTGTGGCTGTCGGTGCCGATCATCATCCCGCCGGGGAACGCGTACTGCTCCAGGACGACCTGGTGGATGATGCCGGAGCCCGGCTTCCAGAAGCCGATGCCGTAGCGGGCCGAGACCGTGCGGAGGAACTCGTAGACCTCGCTGTTCACGTCGAGGGCGAACCGGAGGTCCTGCTCGGCGCCGACCCGGGCCTGGATCAGGTGGTCGCAGTGCACGGTGGTGGGCACGGCGACCTGGGGGAGCCCGGCGGTCATGAACTGCAGGAGCGCCATCTGGGCGGTGGCGTCCTGCATGGCCACCCGGTCGGGGTCGAGGTCGGCGTAGCTGCGGCCCCGCTCCAGCTCCTGCTCGTGGGGGTGGCGGAGGTGGTTGACGAGGACCTTCTCGGCGAAGGTGAGCGGCCGGCCGAGGCGTTCCCGGCCGAGGGCGACGCGCTGCGGCAGGCGCGCGTAGACCTGCTCGACCAGGGTGACCGGGGTGGAGGCGGAGACGGCCATCGTGGAGGTGCCTTCCCTTGCGTTCGACATCAGATGTAGACAAGTCTATGACAAGTGCGACAGCTGCGCTATCGAACCATCGCCGACGACCTGCGCCGGCGGGTCGAGAACGGTGATTTCGCCGCGGGCGGCCTCCTGCCCAGCGAGAGCGAGCTGTCGGGAGGCTACGGGGTCAGCCGGGTCACGGTCCGCAAGGCCCTGGAGCTCCTGCGCGAGGAGGGCCTCATCGACTCGCGGCAGGGCTTCGGGTGGTTCGTCGCCGCCGACCCGCTGCGCCAGGCGCTCGGCTTCCTCGGCACCATCGAGGGCCAGCTCGAGTCGCTGGGGGTGGCGTCGGAACGGCGGGTGGTGGCGTTCGGGTTCGTGAAGGCCCCGCCCCGGGCCCGCCAGGTGCTGCACAGCACCACGGTCCTGCAGGTGCGGCGGGTCAACCTGGCCGACGGGCAGCCGTTCGCCCGCGTGACCGTGTGGTGCCCGGAGGACCTGGGCGCGTCGCTGTCGCGGAAGGACGTCGAGCGGGCGCCGTTCTACGACCTGCTCGACGTCACCATCGGCCGGGCCACCCAGACCATCGGCGCCGCCGCTGCCGACGCGGCCGACGCCGAGCTGCTGGAGGTCCCGGTGGGCTCGCCGGTGCTGCGCTGCGAGCGCGTCACGTGGGACACCGACGAGCGTGCCGTGCTCCTGTCGGAGCACATCTTCCCCGCCCACCGGACGGAGCTGGTGGTGGAGCTGCCCCGGTTCGACCCCTCGATGGGGCCGTCGGGGCTGCGCCTCGTGGAGAACTGACCGGGGCGAAATTGCGTCGATCGGGCCGATCTATGCGGCTTTTCGGACGCAATTTCGATGGTCAGGCGACCGCTTCGACCGTGGCGGCGCCGACGGCGGCGAGGCGGCGCTCGGCCCGCTGGCGGCGGTCCCACAGGGCCCGGGTGCCGAGGCGGTGGTCGACGGCGATGTCGGCGATCCGGCGGCCGGCGATCCGGGACTGGGCGATCAGCTGAGCGTCCCGCTGCTCGATGACCCCGGCGGCCACCGCGTCGCGCAGCACCTCGGCCAGCTCGACGGCGGCGTTGTCCGCCGGGGTGGCGTGGGCGGCCGGCACGTGGGGAACGAGCGGCTCGGCCGTCGGCGTCGCCACCACGCGGGGCACCGCGCGGCGCAGCTCACGGGCGGCGTCGAGGAGGACGTTGGCGGCGACCCGGCCGGGCCGGCGCTCCACCGGGTAGGTCCGGATGCGCCGGTAGACGGCCGCGACCGCGGCGGCGGCCCGCTCGTCGTGGTCGCCGAGCGCCCACCAGCGGCGGGCCAGATTCCGGGTGCCGGGCAGCAGCAGCTGGAGGAGCACCCGGGCGGCGAGGGCGTCGTCCTCGCGGGCGGCCTTGGTGACGAGCGCGAGGAGGACCTTGTCGGCGTCCTCCGGTGATGCCGAGCGCACGTGGCGCTCCAGCGCGGCGAGCGAGTCGGTGGGTTCGAGGCCGGCCACCGCGAGGACGTCGGCGAGCCGGCGGGCGTTGCGGCGCCCGCTGCCGAGCTGGCGCCATTCGCGATCGAGGGTGTCGAAGACGCTGGGCATGCGGCAACAGTGCGAAACCCATGTCCCCCGACTACTCCCACGCCCTGGTCAGAGGGGGTTTTTCGAGGCGCTCGCGCGGCGGTTCCGGGCCGGGGCGCGCCCAGCCGCCCAGGCCCCGGGACGTACGCTGACGCGAACGCGATCGCGCTCCGGCGGTCGCCCGTCGACATCAAGCGGGTGGATGGACCTTCTCCTCGAGCTGCGGTGCTGGAACGGGCAGGCCATCACGTCGACCGACGTGGTGGTCGACATCGACCCCGACGACACGGTCGAGGCGCTGACCCACGCGCTCTGCGCCTACGCCAACCGGCACAGCCCGGCGCCGCTGCCCGACGACGTGGTCGTGGTCCGGGGGACGGCGTCGTCGCCCGCGCGGCCCACCGACCCGCCGCTGCACCCCGCGGCCCGCATCGTCGACTCCGGGCTGGTGAGCGGCGACACGGTCCTGCTCACCCCGCCCCGGCCGCCGGTGCCGCCCGACCCCGACCTCGGGCTGTCGCTCGACGTGGCCGCCGGGCCCCAGGCCGGCCGCTCCGTGCGGCTGACCCCGGGCCGCCACACCGTCGGCGGCGGCGTCGGCTGCAAGGTCGTCATCGCCGACCCGCTGCTGTCCCGCGAGCAGTTCACGCTCGAGGTCACCGCCCAGGGCGGGCTGCGCGTGGTGCCGTCGCCCGGCGCGACCACCGGCACCCGGGTGGGCGGCGCGCTGGTCGAGGAGCCGACGTTCGTGGAGCCCGGCGAGGAGATCCAGGCCGGGGCCACCGTGCTCGTCGCCCGGCGCCTCGCCCCCGACGCCACCCGTCGCCGCGACCGCCTCGGCCAGGTCCCGTTCAACCGGGTGCCCTACCGGCGGGCCGTCGTCCCCACCAACGAGCTCGACGAGCTGCCCGCCCCGCCGACCACGCCCGACCGCAAGGGCGTCTCGCTCCTCCAGACGCTGCTGCCGGCCCTCAGCGGCCTCGGCTTCGCGTTCATGATGAACAACAGGTGGTTCCTGGCCCTCATGCTGGCCACACCGCTGCTGTTCGTCGTCAAGCACTTCACCGACAAGCGGGGCGGCCGGAAGAAGTTCCTGAAGGACCGGGCGGCGTTCTTCGACCGGGTCGAGGCCCGGGCGGCCGAGATCGACCGGCTGCTCGACCAGGAGCGGCGGATCCGGCTGACCGCCGCCCCGGACCTCGCCGACCTCGGCCACCAGGCGGCGTTCCACATGCCGCGGCTGTGGGAGCGCGACCGGTTCGCCGGTGACCTGCTGGAGCTGCGCCTCGGCCTCGGCGACCTGCCGTCGCAGATCACCCAGCGCATCCAGCGCGGCGGCGACCCCGACCTCCTCGCCGCCGGCGAGGCCATGCTGGCCCACCACACGACCGTGCTCGACGTGCCGGTCACCGTGAACGTGGTCGAGGCCGGCACCGTCGGCTTCTGCGGCGAGCCGGGCCACGTGGCGGCGGTCGGCCGGGCGGTGGTGGTCCAGGCCGCCTGCCTGCACAGCCCCGAGGACCTCGTCGTCGCGGCGGCGGTCGGCGAGCTCAACGTCAACGGCCACGACTGGCTCAAGTGGCTGCCCCACGTGCGGTCGGCCACGTCGCCGCTCGACGGCGACCACATCGTCGTCGGCCCGGCCGGCACCCGGAAGCTGCTGGCCAACCTCCTGGCGGTGGCGAACCTGCGCGCCGAGCGCCAGCGGGGCTTCGCCACCGCCGACGCCGGCCTCGTGTGGCCCCGACTGCTGGTGGTCATGGACGAGACGGCGGATCCGGACCGGGCGCTCCTGTCCCAGCTCCTCGACATCGGCCCCGCCCTCGGCATCCACGTGCTGTGGTTGGGCCGCAGCGAGCTGCAGGTGCCGCGCCAGTGCCGGGCCGTCCTCCACTGCCCCGGGGTCGGCCAGCCCGGCGTCCTGCGGTCCACCGACCCGTCGGTCGCCGACCGGACCGTCGAGCTCGACGGCACCGGGCCGGTGGTGGCCCGCACGATCGCCCGGGCCCTGGCGCCGCTGCGCGACGCCAGCGCCGGCACCGCCACCACCGCCATCCCCCGCGTGGTGCCCCTGCTCGACGTGCTCGACCTGGAGCGCCCCGACGGCGAGGTGATCGCCGCCCGCTGGTCACAGCCCCGGCCCTACGGCCTCGAGCTCGCGATCGGCCAGTCGGTGGAGGGCCCCTTCACGCTCGACCTGGTGGAGCAGGGCCCGCACTCGCTGATCGGCGGCACGTCGGGCGCCGGCAAGAGCGAGCTGCTGCAGACCCTCGTGCTGTCGCTGGCCGCCAACTACTCGCCCGCGCGGCTCAACTTCCTGTTCGTCGACTACAAGGGCGGCGCCAGCAGCGCCGAGTTCCGGGACCTGCCCCACACGGTCGGCTACGTCACCAACCTGTCGGGCCGCCTGGCGCTCCGGGCGCTCACGTCGCTGCGGGCCGAGCTGCGCCGCCGCATGGAGCTGATGGAGGGCCGGGCCAAGGACCTCACGGAGATGCTGGAGGTCGCCCCCGAGGAGGCGCCGGCCAGCCTGGTGATCGTCGTCGACGAGTTCGCCGCCCTGGTCAAGGAGATCCCCGACTTCGTGGCCGGCATGGTCGACGTCGCCCAGCGGGGCCGCAGCCTCGGCATCCACCTGGTGCTGGCCACCCAGCGGCCGACCGGCGTCGTCAACGAGAACATCCTGGCCAACACCAACCTCCGCATCGCCCTGCGGATGCTCGACCCCAGCGACTCCGACAACATCATCAACTCCCGCGTGGCGGCCGACATCCCGGTGCCGCTGCGGGGCCGCGCCTACGCCCGGACCGGCCCCCAGACGCTGGTGCCGTTCCAGACGGCCTGGTCGGGCGCCCCCTACGTCGCCCACGGGGGTGAGGAGCAGAAGGTCGTCGACGTCCACCCGTGCGTGCTCGCCCCGCACCTGGCCCCGGAGATGTCGGTGGCGGTCGAGACCGGGGCCGTGCTCGCCGACCGCGCCGCCACGACGCCGGCGGGGGCCGCAGCGCCGGCGCCGGGGAGCCTCACCGCCGACGCCGAGACCCACCTCGACGTGCTGGTCGCCGCCTGCATCGACGCCCACCGCCGCCTCGGGCTGCCGCCGGCTCGCCGGCCGTGGGTGGAGCCGCTCGCCGAGGTGATCCCCGTCGGCGACGTGCTGGCCGAGATCCGGCCCACCGACCTCACCCGCGACCCCGGCCGCTACGCCGTCATCGGCCGCTACGACGACCCCGACAGCCAGGCCCAGCGGCCCGCGCTCGTCGACCTGGAGGCGTCCGGCGGCCTCATCGTCTACGGCACCGGCGGCAGCGGCAAGACCACGTTGCTGCGCACGCTCGCCCTCGGCATGACCGCCCAGGGCGACGCCGACTCGGTCGTCGTCTACGCCCTCGACTACGCCAGCCGGTCGCTCGACCCGCTCGCCGAGCTGCCGCACTGCGCCGCCGTGCTCCAGGGGGACGACGAGGAGGGCGTCACCCGGCTGCTGACGCTGCTGGATCGGGAGGTCGACACCCGCCGCCGACTCCTGGCCGAGCACCGCTCCGAGAGCCTCGGCGCCCTCCGGGAGCGCAGTGGCGAGCTGCACGTGCCGCGGATCGTCGTGCTGCTCGACAGCTACGGCAACTTCTACGACACGTTCGACAAGTCCGACCGGTACGTGTGGCAGCAGCTGTTCCAGCAGATCGTCACGGCGGGCCGGCAGGTCGGCATCCACTGCGTGCTCACCCACGACCGGCGCATGGGCATCGGCCCGGCGCTGCAGTCGGCGGTCGCCGCCCGGCTGGTGCTGCGGATGTCGTCGCCGGACGAGATGACGGCGCTCAACGTGCCGACCAAGGTCGCCAAGGACGCCGACCTGCCCCCGGGGCGCGGGTTCGCCTCGTGGATGGGTGGCGGCGGGACCGAGGTCCAGGTGGCGCTCCCCGGGGAGGATCCGGCGGGCGCCGCCCAGGCCGAGCACGTGCTGCTGCAGGCCGAGAAGCTGCGGGTCGCCAGCCCGGCCCGGGCGCCGGAGCTGCCGGAACTACCGGAGCGGTTCCGGCTCGACGACCTCGACGCCGTCAGCGGTGGGCGCGGTGGCGGGCTGGTCGGCGAGCGGATGACGGCGACGCTGGGCCTGCACGACCTGACGCTCACCCCGCTCGCCGTCGACCTCCGCCGCCAGAACTTCGTGGTGCTCGGGCCGCCGATGTCGGGCCGGTCCTCGACGCTCGCCACCGTGGCCACCGGGCTGCGGGCGTCGACCGGGGACGACCTCCGCATGGTGGTCATCGGCTCCGCCTCGAGCCCGCTGCAGGCGCTCGACGTCTGGGACGACGCCGCGTTCTCCCGCGCCGCCCAGCAGCGGGTCGCCGAGGCGCTGTGGGAGTCCGTCGCCGACGACGAGGGCGTCGACGCCCGGGCCGTCCTGTTCGTCGACGGGCCCGAGGACATCGACGACTACGACGTCGAGCGCCCCCTCGAGCAGCTCGTGAAGCGGGAGTGCGTGCGGCTGGTCGTGGCCTGCGAGCCGGTCACGCTCACCAAGGCCTACAGCGGCTGGCTGTCGACGCTGCGCCGCAACCGCAGCGCGCTGTTCCTGCAGCCCGAGACCCGCACCGACGTCGAGTCGGCGCTCGAGGTGCGCCCCGCGCTCCGCCCCGGGCAGGCGTTCCCGCCCGGCCGGGGCATCTTCGCCGCCAACCGCGCCTGGTCGCTGGTGCAGGTGGGGTTGGCGTCGGACGCCCCGCCGCGTTCGGCGGCGTCGTGATGGACATCTCCTCGTCGAGGACGAGGAACGACTGACGGAGGAACCCGTGACCGACCTGCTGAAGATGACTCCCTCTGAGCTGGAGACCCGGGCTCGGAAGATCAACGACATGGTGTCGGCGATGAGCGAGTACTTCACCAACGAGCTGAACGAGATGCAGGGCACCGACTGGCAGGGCGCCGCCGGTGACGCCTTCAAGGACATGTTCCTCGAGGCCCGCCAGTCGTTCCGCAAGGTGGAGGACAACCTGAACGGCTGCGCCTCGCTGCTCCGGGGCATCAAGGACGGCTTCCAGGAGATGGACGCCGAGATGGCCCGCCGCGTCGCCGCCGGCGGGCGGGCCTGACGCGCCGGCGCTGGATCGAGCTTGATCGACGACGGGCCGGGCCTTCGGGCCCGGCCTTTCCGCGCCGGGGCTACGAGATGCCCAGCTCGGCGAGGGCCTGCTGGACGTTCTCCCGGGCCGGGAGGATCGGCCGGATGACGTCGGGCGTGATGGCGAACAGGACGCCGGACATGCCCGGCGGGGTCATGACCCACGAGCCGCCGCCGGCGTCGCTGATGGCCCAGCCCTCGTAGCTCTCGGGCCGGAGCATCCCCTGCTCCTCCAGGAACGCCTCGAGGCGTTCGACCACCTCGGGCGGCGGCCCACCGGGGGCGTCGCTGCGGTCGGTCGGGTCGGTGGGGTCGGTCATGGTCGGCTCATCCTAGGGTCGGGGGTTGACAGGGAACGCCTCCACCACCACGTACGGCGGGTCCGAGCCCTCAGGG
>DATCLV010000199.1:0-10863 GCA_036563745.1 Acidimicrobiales bacterium
ATGGGCCTGCCGATCGGCGTCGCCCTCGTCGGCCTGATGGCCGGGACGGGCCTGATCACCCTCGTCGCCTCGGTCGTCGACGTGGCCACCGTGGCGCCCACGCTCGCCTCGATGGTCGGGCTCGGCGTCGGCATCGACTACGCCCTGTTCATCGTCACCCGCCACCGGGAGAACCTGCGGCGCGGCTTCGGGGTCGAGGAGGCGGCGGCCCGGGCGATCGCCACGTCGGGGGCGGCCGTCCTCTTCGCCGGCATCACGGTGGTGATCGCCATCAGCGGTCTCGCCATCGCCGGCATCCAGGCGGTGACCGTGATGGGCCTGATGGCGGGCCTGACCGTGGCGATGATGGTGGCGGTGGCGCTCACGCTGCTGCCCGCGCTGCTGGGCTTCGCCGGCCGCCGCGTCGACGCCCTGCGGGTGCCCGGCATCGGCCGGGCGGACCGCACCGCCGGGGCGGACGGCCAGGCCGGGACGGGCGGTCACGGCGGTCGGGAGACCCTGTGGCATCGCTGGGGCCGGCAGGTGTCGGCGCACCCGTGGCGCTACCTCACGCTGGGCGTGGTGACCCTCGCCCTCGCCTCGGCGCCGGTGCTCGGCCTGCGGCTGGGCTGGCCCGACAACGGCACCCAGTCCGAGTCGCTCACCACCCGCCGGGCCTACGACCTGCTGGCCGACGGCTTCGGCGACGGCTTCAACGGCCCCCTGCTGCTGTCGGTCGAGCTGGGCGAGCTCGACGGTGGCGCCGACGCCGACCGCGTCCTCGGCGGGCTGGCCGACGCCCTCGACGCCGACCCCGGCGTCGCCGACGTCGCCGAGCCCGTGGTCAACGAGCCGGGGACGGCCGCCGTAGTCCGGGTGATCCCCACCACGGCACCCCAGGACGAGGCCACCACCGACCTCATCGCCCGTCTCCGCGCCGACGTGATCCCGGCCGCCCTGACCGACGTGGGCGCCGCCGACCTGCCCGTGCACGTGGGTGGGGCCACGGCGGTGTTCGTCGACATGTCCGAGCGCATCGAGCAGCGGCTGCCCTGGTTCGTCGGGGCCGTGCTCGTGCTGTCCGTGCTGCTGCTCACCGTCGTGTTCCGGTCGGTCGCCGTGCCGCTGAAGGCGGCGGTCATGAACCTGCTGTCGATCGGCGCCGCCTACGGCGTGATCGTCGCCGTCTTCCAGTGGGGATGGGGGCGCAGCCTGTTCGGCGTCGAGGAGTCGGTGCCGATCGTCTCGTTCCTGCCGATGATGCTGTTCGCCATCCTCTTCGGGCTGTCGATGGACTACGAGGTGTTCCTGCTGTCCCGCATCCGGGAGGAGTACCTCGCCCGCCGCGACAGCGACACCTCCGTGGTGGAGGGCATCGCCGCCACCGCCCGGGTCATCACGTCGGCGGCGCTGATCATGATCAGCGTGTTCGCCGCCTTCGCCCTGGCCGACGACCCGACCATCAAGATGTTCGGGCTGGGCCTGGCCACGGCGGTGCTCGTCGACGCCACGATCGTCCGGGTCGTGCTGGTGCCCGCCACCATGCGGCTGCTCGGGGACTGGAACTGGTGGCTGCCCGGGTGGCTCGACCGGCGCCTGCCCCGCCTCGACCTGGAGGGGGAGGCCGCGCTCGACGCCCTCGGTGAGATGGACGGATCCGGCACCCCGGATGCCACCGACCGTGAGCGCCGCACCCCGGTGGTGGTCGGGTGATCACTAAGGTCGGCCGCCGTGACAGGACGGATCGCAAGGATCGGGTTGGTTGCGGCGGTCGCGCTGACGGCGTGCTCGTCGGGTGACGACGACGGCGGCGGCGGGCCGCTGGGCGGCGGGGGCGGCGACGGGTTCGCCGCCCAGATCGCCGCCCTGCCGCTGCCCCCGGACGTCGACGACGACGAGGTGCTCATGGTCAGCTTCGGCGACCTCGCCCGGGCCGCCGAACTGGCCGGCGTCGACCTGCCCGCGGCCCGCGACGGTGACCGGGACGCGCAGATCGACGCCATCAACGCCCTCCTCGGCGTGCAGTACGACCCTGAGGGTTCGGACGGTTCCGGCTCCTCGGTCGCCGTCCTGCCGCCCGAGGCGGCGCAGGTGGACCGGCTGCAGATGATCGAGGAGTTCACCGACGAGGTCGGGTGGAACCTCTTCGACGTGCGGCAGTTCGTCGAGGTGCCGTCGCCCCCGAACGACGTCACCGTGCTGCAGGGCGACTTCGACGAGGACGCCCTCACCGAGGCGATGGGCGAGCCCGAGGACGGTGTGTGGGTGCTGGGCACCCCGGGGGAGATCAACGTGGACGAGGTCTCCGCGGCCCGGCCGATCGGCGAGGGCCTGCTGCTGTCGCTCGACGGCGACCGGCTGATCGTCGCCAAGACCGAGGAGGGGATGGCCGTCGCCCGCGGCGGCGACGGCGCGACCGTCGGCGACGACGGGGTGCTCACCGGCCTGGCCGAGGCGCTGGAGGACGCCGACGCCTACTCGGGGATGCTGCTGCGCGGCAACCTCGGCGGGCCCGCCGGCGGCACCGGCGTCTCGCCCGCGCAGGCGGAGGCGTTGTGCGAGGAGGCGCTGTCGGTGCCGTTCGTCGGGGTCGGCGCCGGCATCGCCTACGACGACGGGCCGGTGTTCCTGCTCGCCTACCTCACCGCCGCCGGCGACGCGGCGGAGACCCTCGCCGGAGAGGTGGAGGAGCTCGTCACCGAGGGCGTGTCGGCGGTGAGCGCCGAGCCGTGGAGCGACCGGTTGGTGCTCGACGAGGTGACCGCCGACGGCAACGTCGTGGTCGCCCGGCTCCGGCCCGCCGAGGAGGGCCCGGCCGCCATCTGGCACCGGTTCGTCCTCAACCGGGACAACCTGGTGAGCTACTGCTAGGCCTCGCCCACCGTCGCCTGGGCCAGGGCGGGGAAGACGGCGCGGACCTTGGCGAGGATGTAGTCGCCGTAGGTGCCGCCGGTGGCCGGGTCGACGACGGCGTCCCACCCCGGGTCGAGGAAGAACGGGAACGACAGGCGCTCGGCGCCGCTGCGGTTGCGCACCCGGTGGGGTGTCGACACGTAGCGGCCACCGCTGAGCCGGGCGAGCATGTCGCCGAGGTTGCACACGAAGGCGTCGGGCCGGGGGTCGACCGCGACCCACCCGCCCGGCGTCTTCACCTCGAGCCCGGGGTTGCCGTCCTGCGCCAGCAACGTGAGCAGGCCGTAGTCCGTGTGCTCGCCGACGCCCCAGGCCTCGCCGCCGGGCCCGGCGTCCGGGGTGGCAGCGACCGGCGGGTAGCGGAAGATGCGGAACAGGACCAGCGGGTCGGCGGTGAGGTCGTCGGCGAACCACGAGGCCGGGCGGCCGAGGCCGAGGGCGATGCCCCGCAGGACCACCTGGCCCAGCCGGGTGAGGGCGTCGAGCCAGTCGAGGACGGCGGGGCGGAGGTCGGCGGGCTCGGCGGGGAAGAGGTTGGCGCCGTGGAGCGGCGTGCCGGCCCGCACCCGGGGGTGGTCGGGGCCGAGCTCCTGGCCGAAGTAGAGGCCCTCCTTCCGGTCGGGCACCCCGGCGGTGAGCTCGCCGCCCAGCGGGAACCAGCCGCGCCACGCCCGGCCGGCCCGGGCCATGGCGATCTCGGCCTTCTCGGCCTCGGGCCGGGCGAAGAAGGCGCGGGCGGCGCGGTCGAGACGCTCGCGGCGGGCCGGGTCGACCCCGTGCCCCACGATGCAGAAGAAGCCGACCTCCCGGCAGGCCCGGTCGATGGCGGCGGCGACATCGGCGGCGGCCGTGGCGTCGTCGCCGCGGACGAGCGGGCCGACGTCGATCTCGGGCACCTCGTGCCGGTCACCCGCGTCACGCAGGGCACGCACCTCGGACATGCCCGTGAGGCTAGGGCCACCACCGGGTGCAGTTGACTTACAACCAGATGGTAGGGCAGCTTAACAAGGTGCAGACCGTGGTCGAACCCGCCGCCGGGCGCGGGCACCGACAGGATCGTCCCGGCGCCGGTGCCGGCGACGCGGACGGCGACGGGGGTGCCGCGGGCCGGCGGGCCCGCCTCCGCCCGGGCGCCCTGGGGCTGGCGTTCGCCGCGGCGGTCGCGGTGCTGGTGGGGGTGGCGCTGGCGTCGGTGGCGTTCGGCTCGAAGCCGATGGCGCTCGGCACGGTCCTCGACGCCCTGTTCGACTTCGATCCCACCGACAACGACCACCAGATCGTGCGCAGCCTCCGGGTGCCGCGCACGCTGATCGGCATCGGGGTCGGTGCCGCGCTGGGTCTGGCCGGGGCGGTGATGCAGGGCGTGACCCGCAACCCCCTGGCCGACCCGGGCATCCTCGGCATCGAGGCCGGCGCCGGGCTCGGCGTGGTGCTGGCCCTCCACCAGGTCGGCGTCGAGACGCTCGACGGCTACGTGTGGTTCGCCTTCGGCGGGGCCGCGCTGGCCAGCGTCGTCGTCTACGCCCTGGGCTCGGCGGGCGGGGGCGGCGCCACCCCGGTGAAGCTGGCGCTGGCGGGGGCGGCGCTCACCGCGATGCTCACGTCGATCACCCAGGCGATCCTGCTCACCGACGTGTCGGCGCTCGACCGGTTCCGGTTCTGGTCGGTGGGCTCGCTGGCCGGCCGCGACGACGGGATCCTCTGGGACGTCCTGCCCTACCTCGTGGCGGGGGCGGTGCTGGCGCTGGCCACGGCCCGGCTGCTCAACACCCTGGCCCTCGGCGACGACGTGGCCCGCTCGCTCGGCGCCCGCGTGCGGCTGGGCCGGGCGGTGGCGTCGCTGTCGGTGATCCTCCTCTGCGGGGCGGCCACCGCCGCCGCCGGGCCGATCGGCTTCGTCGGCCTCACCGTGCCGCACGTCGCCCGGGCCATCTGCGGTCCCGACTACCGGCGCATCCTCCCGTGGTCGCTGGTGCTGGGCCCGACGCTGCTGCTGGGTGCCGACGTGCTGGGCCGGGTCGTGGCCCGGCCGGGCGAGCTGCAGGTCGGCATCGTGACCGCGGTGGTCGGCACCCCGTGCTTCGTGGCCCTCGTCCGCCGGCGCCGGCTGGCGGCCCTGTGATGGCGCCGCACCCGCTGGTCGACGTGCCCGCCCCCGAGGGGACCGGAGGGCGCGGGGGCGCGGCGGGCGCCGTGGGCACCCAGGCACCGGCCGGGGGCTCGGCGCTCGACGACGGCTCGGCCGCCGCCCACCGGCCGCTCGACCGGGTGCCGCTGCCCGGGCTGGTGCTCCGGTCGCCGGCCGGGCCGGCGTGGTCGACCCGGGTCGACCCGCGGGCGGTGCTGGTCACGCTGGTCCTCCTGGTCGCCACCCTGGCCGTGCTCGTGTCGTCGCTGACCGTCGGCGACTACCCGCTACCGGTCGCCGACGTGGTCCGCAGCCTGCTCGGCGACCAGGAGGGGGGCAGCCACTTCATCGTCTGGACGCTGCGCCTGCCCCGGGGCCTCACCGCCGTGCTGGTGGGCGCGGCGTTCGGGGCGTCGGGCGCGATCTTCCAGCGCCTGGTCCGCAACCCGCTGGCCAGCCCCGACATCGTGGGCGTGAACGCCGGCGCCGCGCTGGCCGCCGCCTGGATGGTGATCATCGCCGGCCGGAGCGGGCTCCCCGTGACCGCGGCGGCGGTGACGGGCGCGGTGCTCGCCGCGGCGGCCGTGTACGGCCTGGCCTACCGGCGGGGCCTGGCCGGCTACCGGCTGGTGCTGGTGGGCATCGGCGTGTCGGCGTTCCTCATGGCGGGCACCGAGTACCTGCTCACCCGGGGAGAGATCTACGAGGTCCAGCGGGCGGTGGTGTGGCTGACCGGCAGCCTCAACGGCCGGTCGTGGGACCACGTCCGCCCGGTGTCGTGGGCGCTGGCCGTGCTGCTGCCCGCCGCGCTCGTCCTGGCCCGCCAGCTGCGGCTGCTGGAGCTCGGCGACGACCTGGCCCGCTCGCTGGGCGGCCGCGTCGAGCAGACCCGGGCCCTGCTGCTGCTCGTCGGCGTGGGCCTCGCCGCCACCGCCACGGCGGCCGCCGGGCCGGTGACGTTCGTGGCGCTCGCCGCCCCGCAGATCGCCCGGCGGCTGGTCGGCCGCAGCACGCTCGGCCTGCTGCCCGCCGCCGCCTGCGGTGCCCTGCTGCTGGTGGCCGCCGACCTGGTCGGCCGCCGCCTCTTCGCCCCGACCGAGCTGCCGGTGGGCGTGATCACCGGCGTCGTCGGGGCGCCGTACCTGCTCTACCTGCTCGCCCGGTCGAACCGGGTGGGGACGGGAGGTTGACGTGACCGACGCGCCCGCCACGGGCTCCGGGCCGGACACGCGTCCCGGGCCCGGCACCGCCGGCCCGCCGCTGCGGGCTGAGGGCCTCTGCCTCGGCTACGACGGCAGCGACATCGTCCGCGAGCTGGACCTGTCGATCCCCGAGGGTCGCATCACCGTGATCGTCGGCGCCAACGCCTGCGGCAAGTCGACGCTCCTGCGGGGCCTGGCCCGGCTCCTCAAGCCCCGGCAGGGGAGCGTGCTGCTCGACGGCCAGGAGATCCACCGCCTCGGCACGCGGGCGGTCGCCGCCCGGCTCGGCATCCTGCCGCAGCAGCCGGTCGCCCCCGAGGGCATCACCGTCGCCGACCTGGTCGCCCGGGGCCGGCATCCGCACCAGCGCTGGTTCCGGCAGTGGTCGGTGGAGGACGAGGAGGCGGTGGCCGCGGCGCTGGCCGCCACCGGCACCAGCGAGCTGGCGAGCCGCAGCATCGACGAGCTGTCGGGCGGGCAGCGCCAGCGGGTGTGGATCGCGCTGGCGCTGGCCCAGGGCACGCCGCTGCTGCTGCTCGACGAGCCCACCACGTTCCTCGACCTCGCCCACCAGATCGAGGTGCTCGACCTGCTGGCCCGCCTCAACGAGGAGGAGGGCCGCACGGTCGTCATCGTGCTCCACGACCTCAACATGGCGGCCCGCTACGCCCACCACCTGGTGGCGATGCGGGCGGGCCGGGTGGTGGCGCAGGGGTCGCCGCTCGACGTGGTGACGCCCGAGCTGGTGGCGGAGGTGTTCGAGGTCGACTGCCAGGTCGTGCCCGACCCGCTCACCGGGACGCCGCTGGTGCTGCCCGTGCCGGCCCGTCACCGCGCGGCGGTCGCGTCGCCCGACGACGGCGAGGCGTCAGGCGCGCTGGTGGCCGGCTGACCGCCCGGCGGGAGCGGGTGGGGCGTGCACCTCGCGGAAGGTGAACGCCGCCGGGCCGGGGCCCTCGCGCCGCAGGGTGGCGAGGCGCTCCATGGCCTCGTCGACGGTGGGCGTGGTGCCGGCCGGCACCCACCACAGCGCCATGATCGCCTCGTCGAGCACCTCGAACCACTCGCGCCGGCGGCGCAGGAAGTCGCGGTGGTCGGTGCGGTGGACGAACGCCTTCAGGGCGTCCACCGACTCCCACACCGACAGGTTGACGATGAACAGCGGGTCGCCGTCGTCGACCTGGATGTCGGTGGCGTTGCCCTCCTCGGTCTGGAGCCGCCACACGAAGCCGGGGGCGGCGTCGGCGAGGGCGTTGATCGGGTCGAGGTTGGCGAAGAACTCCTCGACCATCGGCGAGCCCTTCGGCGCCCGCAGGCGGCCGACGTTGACCTGGGCGAGGTGGTGTCCGGCCACGGCGGCCACGCTACCGGTCGCCCCCGGCGGGGTGGCCGCGGCCCCCTTCCGCGAGGTCGTCGCTGCCGCTGGGCCCTGGGGACGGCCGCTCGACCGCGGCAGGGGAGTCGTAAGGTCGGGAGCGATGACGGCTGAGGCGATCTCGATCTCCGGCCTGGTCAAGACGTTCGGGTCGTTCCGGGCGCTCGACGGGCTCGACCTCCACGTGGCCGAGGGGGAGGTCCACGGCTTCCTCGGGCCCAACGGCGCCGGGAAGACCACCACCATCCGGGTGCTGCTCGGGCTGCTCCGGTCCGACGCCGGCGAGGTGCGCCTCCTGGGCGGCGACCCCTGGACCGACGCCGTGGCGCTCCACGCCCGCCTGGCCTACGTCCCCGGCGACGTGAACCTGTGGCCCAAGCTCACCGGCGGCGAGATCATCGACCTGTTCGGCCGCCTGCGCGGCGACCTCGACGAGGCCCGCCGGGCCGAGCTGATCGACCGCTTCGAGCTCGACCCCACCAAGAAGGCCCGCACCTACTCGAAGGGCAACCGGCAGAAGGTGGCGCTGGTCGCCGGGCTGGCGTCGCGGGCCGAGCTGCTGGTGCTCGACGAGCCCACGTCCGGCCTCGACCCGCTGATGGAAGCCGTGTTCCAGGACTGCATCCGGGAGGTGAAGGCCGAGGGCCGCACGGTGCTCCTGTCGAGCCACATCCTCGCCGAGGTCGAGGCCCTGTGCGACCGGGTGAGCATCATCCGGGCCGGTCGCACCGTGCAGAGCGGGTCGCTCGACGAGATGCGCCACCTCACCCGCACGTCGATCGACGTGCTGACCGAGCAGTCGCTCGACGGGGTCGGCGACCTCCCGGCGGTGCACAACGTGGAGGTCGACGGGAACCGGGCCCGGTTCGACGTCGACACCGACCGCCTCGACGAGACCGTCCGCCGCCTCGCCGAGCTGGGGGTCCGGAGCCTGGTGAGCCGCCCGCCGACGCTGGAGGAGCTGTTCCTGCGCCACTACGGGGACGAGCTGGCGGGCGAGCGGGCGGCGTCGGGGGCGCGGTCCGCGGACGGCGGGTCCCCGGAGGGCGGTTCCGCGGACGGCGGTGCCCCGGACGCCTCGTCGGCGGGTGGCGACGATGCCTGAGCTCGCCGGGCTGGGCACGCTCACCCGGTTCCTGCTGCGGCGCGACCGGGTCCGCAGCCTCGTGTGGGTGGCGTCGCTGGGCCTGCTGGTCTGGGTGTCGGCGGTCAGCGTCGAGGGCCTCTACCCGACGCAGGCCGACCTCGACGCGGCGGCCGCCGCCAGCCGCGACAACGCGGCCGCCATCGCTTTCAACGGCCCCGACCAGGGCCTCGACACGCTGGGCGGGCAGGTCGCCTTCCAGGTCAGCTCGTTCGGGCTGATCGTGACCGCGCTGATGGGCATCTTCATGGTCGGCCGCGAGACCCGCGGCGAGGAGGAGGACGGCCGGCTGGAGCTGGTGCGGTCGCTGCCGGTCGGGCGCCACGCCACGACGGCCGCCGTGCTGCTGGTGGTGGCGGGGATGAGCGTGGCGGTCGGGGTCGTGGTCACCCTCGGGGTCCTGACCATCGGCCTGCCCACCGCCGGGTGCCTGGCCCTCGGCGCCGGGTTCACGGCGGTGGGGCTGGTGTTCGCCGCGGTCACGCTCGTCGCCGCCCAGGTCACCGAGAACACCCGGGTCGCCTACGGCATCGGCGGCGCCGTGCTGGGCGCGTCGTTCGTGCTGCGGGCCGCCGGCGACGTCGGCGACGGCACCCTGTCGTGGCTGTCGCCGATCGGCTGGGCCCAGAAGCTGCGGCCCTTCGCCGGCGAGCGCTGGTGGCCGCTGGTGCTGCCCCTCGTCGCCACCGTGGCGCTGGTGGCCCTCGCGGTCGTCCTGGCCGCCCGCCGGGACGTGGGTGCCGGCCTGGTCCCGCCGCGCCCCGGGCCGGCCCGCATCGCCGACGGGTGGGCGCGGCCGCTGGGCCTCGCGCTGCGGCTCCAGCGGGGGAGCGTGGTGTGGTGGTCGCTGGGCCTGCTGCTGATGGGCGTCGCCTACGGGTCGGTGGCCCAGGACGTGGAGGACTTCGTCGGCGACAACGAGGCCGTGCAGGACATGATCGCCCGGGCGGGCGGGGTGTCGCTCACCGACGCCTACCTGGGGACCTCGCTGCTGATGCTGGCGCTGGTGGGGTCGGGGTTCACGGTCGCCGCCGTGCTGCGGCTGCGCAGCGAGGAGACCAACCTGCGGGCCGAGCCGATCCTGGCCACCCGCGTGTCCCGGCCCCGGTGGGTAGCGAGCCACCTGGTCGTGGCGGTGGTGGGCAGCGCGGTGGTGATGGTGGCGGGCGGCTTCGGGCTCGGCCTCAGCTACGGGCTGGCGAGCGACGACCTCGGGCAGGTCGGGCGGCTCGTCGGGGCGTCGCTGCCCTGGGTGCCGGCGATGTGGCTGCTGGCCGCGGTGGCCCTCCTGCTGTTCGGCGCCGTGCCGCGGGCGACCGGGGTGGCGTGGGCGGTGCTCGCGGGCTGCTTCGTGGTCGGCCTGCTGGCCGAGGCGCTGAAGCTGCCCGCCGCGGTGCGGGACCTGTCGCCGTTCGAGCACATCCCCGAGCTGCCGGCGGCGTCGCTGTCGGTGCTGCCGATCGCCGTGGTCTCGGCCGTGGCCGCCGCGGTGGCGGTCGCCGGGTTCGTCGCCTTCGGGCGGCGCGACGTGGGCTGACCGGTCACCGGGGCGCCCGGTCGCCCGGTCGCCCGGGCTTCGGTCGCCCGGGCCTCGGTCGTCGGTTCGGCGCGGTCAGGCGACCTGCAGTGGGAGGTGGGCCAGGCCCCGGAGGTTGATGCGGCCGTTCCACTCGGGCTCGGCCTGGGGCTCGACCCGCTCGAACCGGGCGAACAGCGAGGCCAGCGCCACCTGCGCCTCCAGCCGGGCCAGCGAGGCGCCCAGGCAGTAGTGGTGCCCGCCGCCGAACGACACGTGCTGGTCGGCCTCGGCGCGACCGAGGTCGAGGCGGCCGGCGGTGGGACCGAACACCTCCGGGTCACGGTTGGCCGACGCCAGCACCAGGCTCACGAACCCGCCGGGCTCGATGGTGTGGCCGTCGACCTCGACCTCCTGCCGCGTGATGCGGCGGGTCATCTGGACCGGGCTGTCGAACCGCAGCAGCTCGTCGACGGCGTTGCGGAGCGCCTCCTCGTCGCCGGCGGCCGCCGCAGCCCGCAGGTGGGCCAGCGCCTCGGGGCCGGAGGGGTCGAGCAGCAGCGCCCGCACCCCGTTGCCGACCAGGTTCACCGTGGTCTCGTGCCC
>DATCLV010000324.1:0-5888 GCA_036563745.1 Acidimicrobiales bacterium
CGTCGACATGGGGCGCGATCTGCACAACGCGGCGGCCGTCTGCGCCGGTGGCACCGTGCAGGCCGTCTACCACAAGCGACTGCTGCCCAACTACGCGGTCTTCGACGAGCAGCGCTACTTCGCCCCGGGCACGACCACCACACCGCTCGTGCTGGTGGGCGGCGTGCGGGTGGGTGTGTCGGTGTGCGAGGACGCCTTCAGCCCCACCGGCCCCATCGCCGTCCAGGCCGCCGGGGGCGCCGAGCTGGTGGTGAACATCAACGCCTCGCCGTACTACGCCGGCCGCCTCACCGAGCGCGAGCGGATGCTCGGCACCCGGGCCGCCGACGCCGCCTGCGGGCTCGTGTACGTGAACCAGGTGGGCGGGCAGGACGAGCTGGTCTTCGACGGGGCCTCGATGGTGTTCGACGCCGAGGGCCGCCTCCTCGAACGGGCACCGCAGTTCACCGAGGAGCTCGTGGTGTGCGACCTCGACGTCCAGCCGGTGTTCCGCAAGCGGCTCCTCGATCCCCGTGGCCGCACCGTCGGCGTCGACCCGCTGCCGGTCGTCGAGATCAGCACCGCCTCCCGGGCCACCGCCAAGCCGAAGCGGGCGCCCACCCTCGCCCCGACGCTGCCGCCGGCGCGCGAGGTGTACGAGGCGCTGGTGCTCGGCACCCGTGACTACGTGCGCAAGAACGGGTTCACCGACGTGGTCGTCGCCCTGTCCGGCGGCATCGACTCGTCGCTGGTGGCGGCCATCGCCGTGGACGCCCTCGGACCCGACCACGTGCACGGGGTGCTGATGCCGTCGCGCTACTCGTCGGACCACTCGCTCGAGGACGCCCAGAAGCTCTGCGCCGAGCTGGGCATCGTCGACCACCGCGTCATCCCGATCGAGCCGGCCCACGCGGCGCTGCTGGAGATGCTGGCGCCCAGCTTCGAGGGCCTCCCCGAGGACATCACCGAGGAGAACCTGCAGTCCCGCATCCGGGGGCTGGTGGTGATGGCGCTGTCGAACAAGTTCCGGGGCTGGATGGTGCTGACCACCGGCAACAAGAGCGAGATGGCGGTCGGCTACTCCACCCTCTACGGCGACACCGCGGGCGGGTTCGCCTGCATCAAGGACGTGCCGAAGACGCTGGTCTACGCCCTGTGCCGCGACCGCAACGCCCGTGCCGGGCGGGCGGTCATCCCCGAGCGGGTGATCGAGAAGCCCCCGTCGGCCGAGCTGCGGCCCGACCAGCGGGACGACCAGTCGCTGCCGCCCTACGAGGTGCTCGACCCGATCCTCGAGGCCTACGTCGAGCAGGACAAGACCCGGGGCGAGCTGGTCGAGCTCGGCTTCGACGCCGCACTGGTCGAGCGGATCACCCGCCTGGTCGACATCGCCGAGTACAAGCGCCGCCAGTCGCCGCCGGGGGTGCGGGTGACGCCGAAGGCGTTCGGCAAGGACCGCCGGGTGCCGATCACCAACGGCTACCGGGGCTGAGCCGCCTCGGTCGGCCCGGTCTCCGACCCGGGCTCCGGTCCGCTCTCCGGTTCGCCGGGCGTGACCCGCCAGACGCCGGGCGCCACCTCGTCGATCGCCATGCCGTGGTCGACCAGCAGGACGGCCTGGTGGGCGGTGGCCGTGTACAGCGGCGGGTCGGGCTGGTCGACCGCCCGCGCCGCGGCCGCCACCGGACCGGTCCGGGACGAGAACCACCGGGCCACGTCACGGGGCTGCACCTGGTTGGCGAGCGCCAGGTCGCGCTCCTCCCCCAGGCCCTCGCCGAGCAGGTAGTACCAGAAGTACTCGCTGTCGACGTAGTCGTCGGTGAGCAGCACGGCACCCGTGCCCGCGGCGGCGATCGCCCGCTCGATCCGCTCGGCGTCGTCGGTGGTCCCGCGCTGGCTCGACCGGCCGTAGTCGACCGCGGCCACCACCGCCACGAGCGCCGCCAGCCCGCAGGCCACCGCCAGCCGGGCGCGGCGGTCGAGGCCGGGAGCGGGACGGGGGTCGTCGGCGACGTGGCCGTTGCTGCCCGAGCCGGTCCCGTTGCCGTCGCCGTTCGCCGCGGCGCCCCCGGCCGCCGTGACCTCGTCGACGTCGTCGACGTCGTCGGCGGCGGCCCGGCGCTCGCTCAGGCGGGTGAGCCCCGCCTCGATCGCCACCCCCAGGAACACCGCCAGCACCAGGAACAGCGGCAGGCAGAACACGATGACGTCGGGCACGTCGTAGTTCAGGACGTAGACGGCGGACAACGCCCCCAGCAGCGCCAGGTGGATCGCGACGTCGCGCCGGGCCGGCGACGACGCCCGCCGCACCCCGTGCCACACGCCGTAGGCCATCGGCACCAGCAGCACGAAGTACTCGTGGCGCAGGAACCGGAACAGCATCGGCACCCGGCCCACCAGCAGGCCGTACCAGCTGAAGATGAACATCGAGTCCTTGAACTCGCCGCCGGTCACGTAGCCGAGGATGTCGCCGAACGTGTCGATGCGGCCCTCGTGGTAGCCGCCGACGTCGCTCAACCGCAGGAGGTACAGGTACTGCGCGGCGCCGACCAGCGCCGCCGCCACGACGAACGCCACGTTCCGGGCCGTCAGGGCGCGGTGGCGGTCGTTCCACACCAGCCAGGCGATACCGGGCAGCGCCAGGCCCGTGGTCAGGTGGTGGCCGAACGACAGGGCGTACAGGCCGAGGCCGGCCAGCAGCCAGGCGTTCGCGCCGCCCAGGCGCCAGTGCGCCAGGCACGCCGTGACCGAGACCAGGAACAGGAGGTGCAGCGTGTACACCTCGGCCACCACCGCCTGGCTCCAGAACGTCTGGCTGAAGGCGAACACCAGCGTGGTCGCCAGCGCCACCTCCCGGCGCAGGCCCAGCTGGCGGAGGACCACGTAGAGCACCGCGACCGTCGCCGCCCCCAGCACCGCGGAGAGCAGGTTCACGCGCCAGGCGATCGACCCGAACGGCACCAGCCGCACCCACACCTGGTCGAGCGCCACGTAGAGCGGGTAGCCGGTGGCATGGGGGACGCCGCCCACCACACCGATGAACTGCCACTTCGCCGTGTCGCCGCTGTAGCCCACCCCCGGCAGGAGCGTCAGCACGTACACGACCAGCGCCACGACACCGGCTCCGCCCGCCGCCACGGCATCGGCGCGGCGGGCGGGTGCGATCATGGCGGGCGCCATCTTCCACGGGCGCCGGCGGGGCGGCAAGAACCCCGCTTCCGGGGTATTCAGAGGACGGACATGCTGAGTACAGTCAGCCGAACGCAGCCGGCGACGCGTCACGGACACATCACCATCATCACCCACGAACCAGGAGCCCCCGAGCTTCCCTGGGTGCGGTTCCTGTTGGGCGAGTGGGCCGGTGAGGTGGTCGACGATCCCGACCGCCGCCTGGTGATGCCCGACAGCATCGTGGTGACGCAGCGGCCCGACCGCCTTCGCGGGAAGGTCCTCTCCCGGCTGCGGCGGCTCGGCTCGGTCGGCCTCTTCCACGTGGGCGACGACCGCTACCGCGCCCGCCTCGACGCCTACGGGAGCTTCGCCTTCGTGTGGCGCACCTACTACCACTCGGCGCTCGACGGGCTCACCGTCCGGCAGGTGCCGCTGGGGCCCCGGGGCATCGACCCGATCGTCGCCGAGCCGTCGGAGGCGGCCCGCCGGCCACCGGGCGAGCGGCTGTACACGTGGTCGTTCGCCGGCACCCGGTCGACCAGCCGTGACGCCATGCTCGACGCCATGGCCGCCGTCGACGGCGGGTCGGTCGAGATCGGGCCCGTGCCGCCCGACGACCCCGAGGCGCTGGCCGCCGACCACGAGGTGCTGGCGTCGACGATCTTCGCCCCGTGCGCCATGGACGGCAGCCACCTCGAGGGCACACGGATCTACGACGCCCTCGAGCACGGCGCCATCCCCATCGTCGAGCGGCGGCGGTGGCTCGACTACTTCGGGCTGCTCTACGGGCCCGGGCACCCGTTGCCCAGCGTGCGGAGCTGGGCCGAGGCGCCCGAGCTGATCCGGCGGCTGCTGGCCGACCCCCAGGCGCTCGGGGCGCTGCAGCGGCGGGTGGTCGACTGGTGGGCGCGGCTCAAGGCCGGCCTGGCGGAGGAGGCGCAGCAGGACGTCGAGGACTGCGTGGTCGGGCTGCGGACGCCGAGCGTCTTCGGTCCCCTCGACAAGCCCGCGCCCCGCTGGCGCAACAAGATCGAGCACCTCCGCCAGCAGGACGCCGAGGGGCTCAAGGAACGGGCCCGCCTGCGCCGCGCGCGGTAGCGACCCCACGTCGAACCTGCCCCCGAAACGGGGAGCCTGCCCCCCGTTTCGGGGGCAGGTTCGGAGTTTTGGCAGCCTCGGTGGCGGGGCCGGTGGCGGGGTCAGCAGTCGCGGGCGGCGACGAAGGTGGCGAGCTCGACGAGGGCCTCGCGGGCCTCGTCGGTGACCGGGGCGACCTCGATCGCCGCGATCGCCCGCTCGGTCAGCTCGGCGATGCGGGCCTCGACCTCGTCGACGGCCCCCGTGTCGAGGATGACCTGCTGGGCCGCGGCGACCTCGCCGTCGGACAGGTCGGCGGCACCCACCCGGTCGAGCACCCGCGACTGGCCGCCGTCGGCCCGGCTGGCGGCCGCCGCCAGCAGCGGGGTCGGCTTGCCCTCACGGAGGTCCTGGCCGACGGGCTTGCCGGTCAGCTCCTCGTCGCCGAACGCCCCGAGCACGTCGTCGCGCAGCTGGAACGCCTCGCCCAGCGGGTCGCCGTAGGCGGACAGCGGGGCCTGCAGCTCGTCGAGCCGCCCGGCCAGCGCCGCCCCCACGTGCAGCGGCCGCTCGATCGTGTACTTGCCCGACTTGTACCGGGCGATGCGGCGGGCCACGACCGGATCCCGGTCGCCGCGGGCGGTGCCGAGGATGTCGAGGTACTGGCCGACGTTCAGCTCCAGGCGCAGCTCGTGCCAGATCGGGGCGACGTCTGCGTGGGCGCCGTCGAGCAGGACGTCGGCGTAGACGTGGGACAGGTCGCCGATGAGGATCGCGACGCCCTCGCCGAACCGCCGGGCCTCGCCCCGCCACGTCCCGGACCGGTGCAGCTCGCCGAACTCGACGTGGGCCGTCGCCTCGCCGCGGCGGGTGTCGGAGCCGTCCATCACGTCGTCGTGGACCAGGGCGAAGGCGTGCAGCAGCTCGAAGGCCGCGCCGACGTCGATCACCCGGGGATCGGACGGGTCACCCCCCGCGCCCACGAACCCCCAGTAGCAGAAGGCGGGGCGGAGCCGCTTGCCCCCGGAGTCGACCAGGCGCCGCAGCGTGCGCAGCGGCTCGACCAGGTCCGCGTCGAGCGCCCGCCACCGGGCCAGCTCGGCGTCGAAGAGGCGCCCGATGCGCTCGTCGACCCGGGCGGCCACCGCAGCGAGGCTCGGGGGAGAGGAGGCGGGAGACCGGAGGGGCATCTGCGGCCTTACGTTACGGCCGCGATCCCGCTCCGCGACACTCCGAACACGTAGGCGGATGGCGAACCTGCTCGCGAACGGGGGCACAGGCTCCCCCGTTCGGGGGCGGCTTCGGAGCGCCTGCCGGCCGGGGTCAGGAAGGGTCGGGGGGCTCGGCGTCGGAGGTGTCGGCCGCGGTGAGGTCGGTGTCGGGTGGGGTCTGCGTGGTGGGCGTGGTGGGGTCGAGGTCGGCGACCACCTGCTCGACCTCGAAGCGGGCGCTGGCGATGCGGTCGCGGCAGATGCGCAGCAGCTCCGCGGCCCGGCGGACGCGGCCGCCCAGGACGTCGACGTCGACCTCGTCGCCGTCGAGCTCGTGGAGGATCTCCGACAGCTCGGCCAGGGCGGCGGCGTAGCCGATCTCGTGGTCGTCGTCGGTCATGGCGAGGGCTCCGTGGGCTCGGGTTCCGGCTCGTGCACGGTGCTGTGCAC
>DATCLV010000203.1:0-3496 GCA_036563745.1 Acidimicrobiales bacterium
GGCCACGAGCGCGCCGGTCACGCCGGCGCCGACGATCACGACGTCGACGGGCTCGACCGGGCCCCCGCCGGCGGGGACGCCGATCCCGGCGCCCGGCACGACGTCAGCCATGGTGCCCGCCCGGCCCGCCCCGCCTGCGACCGGCGCGACGTCCGGCCGTCCCGTCGCCGTTCGACCGGTCCCCCTCCGACCCGTCGGCGTCCTCGGGCGGGTAGTGCCAGTGCCCGAAGTAGCCGCCGCTGAGCGCCCGCGGGTGGGCCTGGATGACCGGCCAGAGCACGGCTTCGAAGTAGTCGCGCTCGTCGATCTCGGTCTGGGCCGGGTCGGGCCGCCCGTCGGCGTCGGGGAGGATCCCGGTGTAGAGGAAGTAGGTGAGCGCCCGGGCGACCCCGACCTCGGGGTGCTCCTGCACGGCGTCGACACCGCCCCGCTCGAACGCCGCCACCAACCCGTCGACGGCGTCGGTGCCGAAGCGGCGCCGCGCCCCGTCGAGCGCGGCGACGGCCAGGCGCTCCGACACGGCGTCGATGCCGGCGAGGGCGCAGCAGAACCGCCGGGCACCGGCCGGCGGCGACGCCGGTGTCGGGGCCGGGGACGTCGGTGACTGCGGGGACGGCGACGACGAGGACGGCGACGACGAGGACGGCGACGACGACCGTGACGACGACGGGGACGGCGAGGCGACCGGCGGGCTCATCGCAGCATGTCGGCCTCTTCGAGGTGCAGCCCGGCGAGCGCTTCCTCGATGGAGGCGTAGTTCTCGTGCACCGTGGGGCTCAGGCCCTTGACCCACCCCCAGAACAGGTCGAGCGCCGCCTGCACCTCCGGCAGCGCGGCGACCTTGACGCAGGCGTCCTGGATGCTCTCCAGCGTGACGGGCTCCGGCAGGGCGCCGGTGTGCACGACGACCGGGTCGCTGTGGATGTTCTCCTTCCCCAGCCGGACCAGCCGCTCGGTGGCGTCGGGCCGGGTCTCGGCCAGGATCGTGATCACGCCGTCGTGCCCGGCGCCGAGGTCGGCCCGCCCCTCGTACACGGCCTCGGCGGCGAGATCGTGGCCGCCGGCGAACTCGACCCGCTTGAAGTAGGCGAACGGGTGGACGCCGGCCTGCCGGCGCAGGACGTTGGCCGGGATGAGGAAGTTGGACGTCGAGAACCGGTCGCCGTAGGCGATCGTGAGCTGCCCGGCCCGGCCGGCGTCGAGCTGGTCGAGCGACGTGATGCCGGTGTCGCGCCGTGTGTAGACCTGCCCGAAGTAGAAGGTGCCGACCACGCCGTCGATCGGCCGGTGGGCCACGCAGGCCGGCACGATGCGGGCGTCGCGCCGGTGGGCGAACACGTAGGCCACCGGCTTGAGGAGGCCCAGGGCCGAGCGGCCGGCGAGCATGTCGTCGTACTGCTCGGGCACCGTCATGACGTCGGGGACCTCGATCGTGACCGGCGTGCCGAGGTCGCTGCCGAGCTGGTCGGCGAGCGCCGCGGCGAACACCTCCACCTCCTCCCGCACCCGCTCGGCCGGCTGCCCCTGCGTGATGTCGGGGTAGTAGGTCAGTCGCATCGTGACCATGGGGGGTCCGCTCCCGACTCGTCCACCCGGGCGACCTGTCCGGGCCCCGGCGACCATACCCACGAGCCGTGGGGTCACGAACGCTCAACGTGGTCGTAGTCTTTGGGGCATCGGCAACGCGGCTCGTGCGCACCTGGTCGAGACCCTCCCGTCCGGGCTGGGGTTCGACGACCCGGCCCCCGGTCCGGCGCCGCACGGCCCGGCTGCGCCGGCCGCGTCGGCCGAGTCGACCGCCGAGGCGCTGATCCGCCTGGTCGAGGCGTCCCGCGCCACGATCGACCTGACCGCGCTCTACTGGTCCCTGCGCCCCAGCGCCGACGAGGAGGACACGGCGGCGTGGACGGTCGCCGAGCTGATCGAGCGCTTCGGTGCGGGCCACGGCGCCGCCCTGTTCGCCGCCCTCGACGCCGCGGCCGCCCGGCGCGTGCGGATCCGCATCCTGCAGAGCCCGGGCTTCGACCGCCCCGCTCCCGGCGGCGGCGCCCCTCCCCCGCCGTCCGACTCGGCGGTGCTGCGGGCCACCCACCCCGACGTGGTGGAGGTCCGCACCGTCGACCTGGAGGCCTGGTACGGCGGCGGGATCATGCACCAGAAGCTGTGGGTCTTCGACGGGCGGTCGGTCTACGTCGGCTCGTCGAACACCGACTGGCGGTCGCTGTCGCAGGTCAAGGAGCTGGGCGTCGTCGTGGAGGACGCCCCCGAGGTGGCCGCCGACGCCACCCGCTACTTCGACGCCTGGTGGCGGTTCGCCGCCGCCCCGGTCGAGACCACGGTGGTGTTCGATCCGGTGAGCCGCATCGAGCGCCGGGTCCCGGCCTGGTCGCCGGCGGTCGCCGGCACCGACGGTGACGGCCGCGGCGACGACCACGGCGATGGCGACGGCTGCCGCCCCGCCGGTCCGCTCGACGATCCCGATCTGCGGGCGCTGTCCAGCTGGGACGCTCCCCTGCGGGTGCGCCTGGGCGGCGAGCCGGGCGACGTCGTCCTGTCGGGAGCGCCCCGCGAGCTGTGCGTGGGCGGGCGGACCGCCGACGAGGACCTGCTGACCGCCACGATCCTGGATGCCCGCCGTCAGGTGTGCGTGAACGTGATGGACTTCGCGCCGATCAGCCTGCGCCGACCACCCCGGGCCCGGCCACCCGAGCGCGAGGCGACCGACGACGCCGCCGGGGCCGAGGGCAGGGTGCACGGGGCCGCCGGTCCCGCCGCCGAGACGGCCGACCACGGCCAGACCGGCGCGGACCGGGCCGACGACGGGCCGGGGCCGGTCTGGTGGCCCGCCCTGACCGACGCCCTGCTGCGCGCCGCGGTCACCAACCGGGCCCACGTGCGGCTGCTGGTCAGCGAGTGGGCCCACACCTCAGCGGTCGTGGCGCCGCTGCTGGTCGCCCTCGCCGCCACCGCCCGGGCCGCGCTCGGCCCCCGGGCCGCCGACCGGTTCGAGGTCCGGCGGTTCCGGGTCCCGGGGTGGCGGTCCACCTGGCGGCGGCCCGACGACGACGCCCCCGAGCCCGGTCCCCGCCCCGCCCATCCGGGCCACACCCGGGTCAACCACGTGAAGTACGTCGTGACCGACCGGCGCATCAACGTCGGCACGTCGAACATGACCTGGGACTACTTCAACGGGACGGCCGGCACGAGCCTCAACGCCACCCACCCGGCGCTGGTCCGCCGGCTCCAGGCGCTCTTCGACCGCGACTGGGCGTCGGACTGGTCGCTCCCGCTCCAGCCGTAGACCGAGATCGGGGGTCCCCGTGCACCAGATCGGCTACATCAGCAGCTTCCTGGAGTCCGAGGGGATCGGCTTCCTCCGGAGCGCCACCAACCCCCGGCGGCTCGTCCTGTTCCGCCGGGCCGCGGTCGCCGACGATCTCGCCGACCACGTGTCGCTCGTGGGGCTGGAGGTCGAGTTCGAGGCGCCCGTCCCGGC
>DATCLV010000395.1:0-1973 GCA_036563745.1 Acidimicrobiales bacterium
AGGACACCGTCGCCTGCGAGGACCAGTTCCGGAACGCCTTCCTGCTGGGCTGCGTGGGCGCCTGGAGCCTGCACCCGGTCCAGATCGAGATCGCCCGCCGCGTGTTCTCGCCCCCGCCCGAGGAGGTGGCCCACGCCCGCCGCGTGATCGCCGCCATGGGCGACGGCACCGGGGCGATCATGCTCGACGGGAAGATGGAGGACGACGCCTCCGTCAAGCAGTGCAAGGTCATGGTCGAGCTGGCCGAGGCGCTCGCCGCCCGCGACCCCGAGCTCGCCGCCGCCTACAAGGCCGTCGAGGAGGGCTGACGACGATGGGTGGGAACGCCGCCGACGACACGCTTCGGCCCCGCCGGTCGGTGCTGTACATGCCCGGCGCCAACGAGCGGGCGCTGGAGAAGGCCACCACGCTCCCGGCCGACGCCCTGATCCTCGACCTGGAGGACGCCGTCGCCCCCGACGCCAAGGCCGAGGCCCGCGAGCGGGTGTGCGAGGCCGCGGCGTCCGGCCGCTACGGCCGCCGCGAGGTGACGATCCGGGCCAACGGCGTGGGCACGCCCTGGCACGACGACGACCTGCGGGCCATCGCCGCGGCCGGCCCCGCCGCCGTGGTGGTGCCGAAGGTCGACTCGGCCGACACCGTCCACGCCATCGAGAAGGCCCTCGAGGCCGGTGGGGCGCCCGACCACACCCGCATCTGGGCGATGCTCGAGACCCCACAGGCGATGCTGCACGCCGAGGAGGTGGCCTCGGCATCCGAGCGTCTGACCGTGCTGGTGATGGGCACCAACGACCTGGCCAAGGAGCTGCAGGCCGCCCACGTGCCCGGCCGGGGGCCGCTCCTCACCGGCCTCGGCCTGTGCCTGCTGGCCGCCCGCGCCACCGGCAAGGTGATCCTCGACGGCGTCTACAACGACATCAAGGACCCGGAGGGCTTCGAGGCCGAGTGCGTCCAGGGCCGCGACATGGGCTTCGACGGCAAGACGCTGATCCACCCGTCGCAGGTCGAGCCGTGCAACCGGGTGTTCGCCCCGGCGCCGGAGGAGATCGAGCGGTCGCAGCGGATCATCGACGCGTTCGAGGCCGCCACCGCCGAGGGCCGTGGGGTCGTGACCGTCGACGGCCGCATGATGGAGAACCTGCACGTCGAGCAGGCCCGACGCACGCTCGCCCTGGCCGCGGCGATCGAGGCGCTGGCCGAGGGCTGAGGCTCCCGGCCGTCGGCCGCCGGACGGCGGCCGTCAGTCGGCCGGTCGGTCGGGCTGCGGCGGGGTCGGGGGCTCCGCCGCAGCCGCCGCCTGCGCCGCCGCGGCCGCTCGGCGGGCGATCAGCGCCTCGGCGGTCGAGTTGAGCTTGGCGCCCCGGGGCCAGCCGGCGTAGTGGGTGAGGAACAGGACGATCTCCCGCAGCTCGTCCTCGTCGATCTCGCCGTTGCCCAGCGCCGCCTCCAGCTGGAGGCCCAGCACGTCGTCGAGGCCCTGGCCGACGAGCAGGCCGATCAGCAGCAGGCGCCGGTCGCGCAGCGACAGGCCGTCACGGGACCACACCTCGCCGAAGAGGTGCTCGACCGTCATCGAGAAGAAGTCGCCCGGGCCGTCCTGGACCTCCCACCCGTAGACCTGGGCCATCATCGCCAGGCCGCGGGCCCGCTTGTCCTCCGGATCGACGGGGGTCGGCTCGCCCGTGGTGTCGCCGGTGTCGCCGGTGTCGGTGACCTCGCCGGTGGTCCCGGCGACCTCGGCCGGGCCCTCGGTCGGCTCGCCGGCGGCGGTCACGCCGGCTCCTCGGCCGGGGCCGGCGACGGGGCCGGTGTCGGGTCCGGGAGCGGGTGCGGCACGCCGAGACCCGTGGCCAGGTGCTGGCGGGCCACCCGGGCCAGCGGGAGGTCGACGCCCAGCTCGTCGCCCAGGGCGAGCGCGAGCGACAGGTCCTTCTCCCCCAGGTCGCGGACGTGGGCCAGCGTGTCGTACCAGG
>DATCLV010000423.1:0-2322 GCA_036563745.1 Acidimicrobiales bacterium
TGCACGTGGATCGGCACCGGGTTGAGCGTCAGCAGCTCACGGACACCGCTGATCTGGTAGCCCATCATGTCCCCGCCCACGTGGTCGGGGTGGTAGTGGGTGGCGAGCGCGCCGGTGAGCCGCATGTCGTCGCCGGCCAGCACGTCGAGCAGGCCCTTGATGTCGTAGGCCGGGTCGATCGCCACGGCCTCGCCGGTCTCCCGGTCGCCGACCAGGTAGGTGAAGTTCACCATCTGCCGGGCGACGGGGTCGTGCCGCGCGATGTCCCGCCCGCACAGGAGCTGCTTGAAGTAGAGGCGCTCGTTGTCCCCGGTCATGACCCGAGGCTACGGGGCACGTGGCGGCGGGTGCACGAGGACGACCGGGCCCGGCCATGTGACATCGCCGCGCGATCCGGCAACCTTGTAGGCATGTTCGCTCGCCGCCACCGGACACGTCCTTGCACGCCTTCGACGCCGTGAGCCTCGACGTGGGCGGGGTCCTCGTGACGCCCGACCACGGCATCCTCGCCCACGCCCTGCAGAAGCGGGGCATCCCGTTCGACCGGTCGGCGTTCTTCCCCGGCCACTACCGCGCCATGGCCGAGGTCGACCGGGCCCGGGCCGAGCCGGAGACGTTCACCGACTACCAGCGGGGCTTCCTGCGGGCGGTGGCCGTGCCCGACGAGTACCTCGAGGTGGCGGCCGCCCTGCTCAACGAGGTCATGTCGGCGCCGCTGTGGTGCCAGCGCATCCCGGGCGCCCTCGACGCCGCCCGCCGGCTCCTCGCCGCCGGCGTCCGGCTGGCGGTCACCAGCAACGCCGACGGCACGATCGAGGACATGCTCCGGCGCCACGAGATCCTCCAGGTGGGCGACGGGCCCGGCTTCCCCGTCGAGTGCATCACCGACTCGGGGATCATCGGCCGGCACAAGCCCGACCCCGAGGTCTTCCTCGCCACCGCCGCCGGCCTCGGGCTGCCGCCGGAGCGGATCGTCCACATCGGCGACGGCGGCCGCTACGACGCCGACGGCGCCGCGGCGGTGGGGATGGGCGCGGTGCACGTCGACCCGCTCGGGCTCTGCCCCGACGACCACCACCACGTCGACTCGCTCGCCACGTTCGCCGACCAGCTGATCGCCGCCCGCGCCGCGGCGGGTGCGGGCGCCGGCGTCGGCGCCGCGGGCACCGGTGTCGTGCGCACCGCCGGGGGCGAGCCGTGAGGACCATCGTCGACCGGCACCACATCGTGCAGGCCCTCGACGAGGTGTGGGACGCCCTCGTGTCGGTGGCCGTCGACCTGGCCTACGACGACTGGAGCCAGCCGACCGACTGCCCGGGCTGGACCGTGAAGGACGTCTACGCCCACGTCGTCGGCACCGAGTCGACGCTGCTCGGCCGGCCTGCGCCCGAGGTGGAGCTGCCGCCGGACCTGCCGCACGTCCGCAACGAGATGGGCCGGTTCAACGAGACGTGGGTGGTGGCCTACCGGGAGCGGTCCGGGTCGGAGCTGCTCGCCGACCTGGGCGAGGTGATCACCGAGCGGCGGGCGGCGCTGGCGACGATGGACCAGGCCGCCTTCGACGCCCTCACCTGGACCCCCGCCGGCGAGGACACCTACGGCCGCTACATGCGGATCCGGGTGATGGACCAGTGGTTCCACGAGCAGGACGTGCGGGAGGCCATCGGCCGCCCCGGCCACCTCGACGGCCTCGCCCCGCAGGTGGTGCTCGACGAGATCACCGCCGCCATCGGCTACCTGGTCGGCAAGAAGGCGGCGCTGCCGCCGGGCAGCACCGCCCGCATCGACCTGAAGGGCCCGATGTCGCACCGGTGGGACGTCGAGGTGACCGACATCGCCCGGGTGGTCGACTGGCTGCCCCGGGAGCCCGACTTCACGATCACCATGCCGGGGCACACGTTCTGCCGGGTGGTCGGGGGTCGCCGGCCCTGGGACCACCCGTGGGTCCGCTCGGCCACCGTGGTCGAGGGCGACGACGAGCTCGCCACCCAGGTGCTGTCGAACCTCGCCTACGTGATCTGAACCGGCCGACCCGGGGCGGGCCCGCCCGCCGCGCGGCGCGCGGGCGCGGTGACCACGGGTCGGACCGGCGAACGCACTCCGGGTGCGACCAGCCACGTCTCGGCGAACGACCAGCGGTAATGTCACGCCGTGGGTTTCGGCGAGCGATTCCGGGAGGCCGCGGAGGCGGCCCGCGCCAACATCGTCGCTCGCGGCGTCGGTCACCGGATGTCGGCCCACGGCGTGCACGCGATGGAGCTGCAGCCCCAGGACATCGAGGTCCTCAACCGGGCCATGGCCCTCGGCGCGCCGGACCCGTAC
>DATCLV010000461.1:0-7773 GCA_036563745.1 Acidimicrobiales bacterium
GGTCGAACAGCACGAGGTCGGCCCACGCCCCCTCGGCGATGCGGCCCCGCCCGGCCAGCCCGAACCGGTCGCAGGCCAGGCTGGTCATGCGGCGGACGGCCTCCTCCAGCGGCAGGACGCCCCGCTCCCGCACGTAGCGGGCCAGCACCCGGGGGAACGTCCCGAACAGGCGGGGGTGGGGCCGGCCCCGCAGGTCGGGGATGCCGTCGGAGCCGACCATCACCCGCGGGTGCCGCAGGTTCGCCTCGATGTCGGCCTCGTCGATCGCCATCGTGATCGACACGACCTGGCGGGCCAGCGCCGGGTCGCCGCCCAGCACCCGCCGGACCGCCTCGTCGAGCCCGATCCCCTCGTCGGCGGCGATGTCGACCAGCGCCCGGCCCTCGTACCGCCGGTGCAGCGGGCAGCTGGCGATGCGGGTGCGGGCGGTCCAGTCGAGGTCGATGGCGCCGAGGTCGACGTACTGGTGCATCGGGCCGCTGGTCGCGGTGTACGGGTAGACGTCGAGGGTGACGTCCTGGCCGGCGGCGTGGGCGGTGTCGACCCGGGCCAGCGACTCGGGCACCCGGCCCCAGTTGGGTGGGTCCATCGCCTTGTGGTGCGAGATGTGGACCGGGGTGCCTGCGGCCCGGCCGATCGCCAGGGCCTCGTCGACGGCGTCGAGCAACCCGTCGGCCTCGTCGCGCAGGTGGGTGGCGTAGAGGCCGCCGCGCTCGCCCGCGGCCTCGGCGAGGGCGACGATCTCGTCGGTGGCCGCCCAGCGGCCGGGCGTGTAGACGAGGCCGGTCGACAGGCCGCAGGCGCCGTCGTCCATGGCCTGCTCGACCGCGGCGCGCATGGTGGCCAGCTCGGCGGCGGTCGGGGGCCGGCGCTCGTCGGGGCCCAGGACCGCGGTGCGCACGGTGTTGTGGCCGACCAGCGCCACGGCGTTGGCGGCCGGCGGCGCGTGGTGGACGGCGGTGCGGAGGTCGGCGAGGGTCGCCGAGCCGGTGGCGGCGCCGAGGGCGTCGTCGGCGTCGGGGAAGGCGCTGAACCCGCAGTTGCCGATGACGAGGGTGGTGCAGCCTTGGGCGACCTTGAACTCCAGCCCGGGGTGGGCGACCAGCGCCGTGTCGTCGTGGGTGTGGGTGTCGACGAAGCCGGGTGCGAGCACGAGGCCCCGCCCGTCGATCTCCCGGGTGCCCGGGCCGGCGGGGGCGTCGGCGATGCGCCCGCCCTCGACGGCCACGTCGCCCTCGCGGGCGGGGGCGCCGGTGCCGTCGACGATGCGGACGTCACGGAAGACCAGGTCGGCGGCCATGGCGCGGGAGTCTAGGAACCGGCCGGTGGGCGGGACCGGGGTGTGGGGCCTGGGCCTGGGGCCGTGGCGGGCGCCGGGGGTCGTCGCCGCCCCGGTCGGTACCGTCTCCGCCATGGCCAACCCTCCGGCGACCGAGGTGCAGGTGGGCGAGCGCACCGTGCGCATCACCAACCCCGACCGCGTGTACTTCCCGGCCTCGGGCGCCACGAAGCTCGACCTGGTCGAGTACTACCTGGCCGTCGGGCCCGGCATCGTCAACGCCCTGCGGGAGCGGCCCTGCATGCTGCACCGGTTCCCCAAGGGCGTGGGTGGCCAGAAGGTGCACCAGAAGCGGGTGCCGGGCGGGGCGCCGCCGTGGCTGGAGACCGTGCGGGTCTCCTTCCCCCGGTTCGGCCGCACCGCCGACGAGCTGTGCGTCACCGAGCTGGCCCAGGTCATCTGGGCGGTGCAGATGTCGACGGTGGAGTTCCACCCGTGGAACTCGCGGCGGGCCGACGTCGAGAAGCCCGACGAGTGGCGCATCGACCTCGACCCCATGCCCGAGTGCCCGCCCGACCGGGTGCAGCGGGTGGCCCACGTCGTCCACGAGGTGCTCGACGAGCTGGGGGCGGTCGGCTGGCCCAAGACCTCGGGGGGTCGTGGGCTGCACATCTACGTGCGGATCGAGCCGGAGCACGGGTTCGGCGACGTGCGGCGGGCGGCGCTGGCGTTCGCCCGCGAGGTCGAGCGGCGGGCGCCCGACGAGGTCACCACCACCTGGTGGCGGAAGGACCGGGACCCGAAGGCGCTGTTCGTCGACTACAACCAGAACGCCCGCGACCACACCATGGCCGCCGCCTACTCGGTGCGGGGGTTCCCCGACGCCACCGTGTCGACCCCGATCACCTGGGACGAGATCGACGACGTCGACCCCCGGGACTGCACCATGCACACGGTCCCGGCCCGCTTCGCCGAGGTCGGCGACCTCCACGCCGACATCGACCGGCACCCGTACCGGCTCGACGAGCTCCTCGAGTGGGCCGCCCGCGACGAGGCCGCCGGCGCCGAAGCCCCACCCGAGCCGGAACCGCCGTCGTCCTGACCCCGCGCGAACCTGCCCCCGAAACGGGGAGCCGGCTCCCCGTTTCGGGGGCAGGTTCGGAAGGACACCGCAGCCGGGTCCGGTTAGCGGACCGTTAGCAGGCGGGCGCGTACGTTCCGAGCGGGAACCGGTGGCCGAGCGCAGCCGCCGGGATCCCGAGGGCGCTTGCTGTTGCCGCCGACAGTGGGCGCCCCACGATCTCGCCCTCCTGGGAAGGGCCACTGTGCGCGGCAGTGGTCCGACCAGGAGGGTGCCGTCGCGCCCAAGCGGCTACGTTCATCGCGGTGGGTGTGCGCTTCGAACCCCCGGTCCTGGGGCGCGCTTGCCTGGTGCGGGAGCGGCTGCTGGAGCGGCTCGACGGGCGGTTCACCCATCGCGTCACCGTCGTGTCGGCCCCGGCGGGGATGGGCAAGACGACGCTGCTGGCCCAGGCCGTCGAGGTGTACGAGGGGTCGGACCGCCGGATCGACCGGTGGCTCAGCTGCGGGCCCGACGACGCCGCGGCCTCGCGACTGGCCGAGGGGCTGTGCCAGGCGGTCGGCGCCCCACCCGTCGTCCCGCTGACGCCCGGCGCCGCCGTCGACGTGGCGGTCGACGCGATCGTCGAGGCGATCTGGCACCGGTCGCCCGCCGAGGTGTGCCTGGTGCTCGACGACGTCCACGAGATCCCGGCCGGCAGCTCCGGCGCCGACCTCCTGGCCCGTCTCGTCGCCGCCCTCCCCGGCAACGGGCACGTGGTCCTGGCCGGGCGGGGTGCGCCGCCGGTGCCGCTGGCCCGGCTGGAGGTGCGGGGCGCGGTCGTGCGCATCGGCGAGCCCGACCTCCTGTTCACCCCCGACGAGGTCGAGGCGTTCGCCGCCCAGCGGGGCGTCGCCGCCGAGCGGGTCGAGGGGTGCGCCGGGTGGCCGGCGCTGTCGGAGCTGGCGGCGGCCGCGCTGCCCCAGGTCGAGGCGGCCTACCTGTGGGAGGAGGTGCTGGCCCGGCTCCCCGAGGCGCGGCGCCGCGACCTGGCGCTGCTGGCGCAGATCGGGCCGTTCGACGAGGAGCTCGCCCGGGCCGTGCTCGGCCACGACGTCACCGTCGCCGAGCTGACCGCCGACCTCCCGCTGGTCACCGCCACGTCGACCGGCGGCTGGCAGATCCACGCCCTGTGGCGGCCGCACCTGGCCGGGGCCGTCGACGACGCCGCGGTCTCCCAGGCCCGCCGCCGGGCCGGGCAGGCGCTGGCGCTGCGGGGCGACCTGGCCGCCGCAGCCCGCCAGCTCGCCGCCGCCGAGGCGTGGGACGACCTCGCCGCCCTCGTCACCGGGGCCCTCGGCGCCGCCCACCCGCCGCCGCCCGGCGACGTGGTGGCGTCGTGGCTGGGCCGCCTGCCCGACCACCTGGCCCAGGGGCCGCTGGGGCGTCTGCTGGCGGCGGTGCTCGACGCGCCCCGCCACCCGTCGGCCGCCGTCGACGAGTTGACCGCCACCGCCGAGGCCTTCCGGGCGGCCGGCGACGTGGCCGGGGAGCTGGCGTCGATGGGCCAGATGGGCCAGCTCGCCTGGTGGGCCGAGGACCCGGCGCTCATGCACCGCCTGGTGCTGCGGCTGTTCGAGCTGGAGGCCGAGGGGGTGGCCGACGCCGTGCCGCTGGCGTGCGTGGGTCGGGCGCTGATCGCCGACCTGGCCGCCGACAGCCACCGGGTGCTCGCCGAGCTCGACCGCATCCCGCCGTCGTGGCTGCGGGGCCCGTGGGTGAGCATGGTCGAGTGGCTGCGGGCCATGGCCTTCTACCACCTGGGGCGGCCGGTCGAGTCCCTGGAGGCCGCCACCCGGGCGCACGCCGAGGCGACGCCGCTGCTGGCGCCGGTCATCGAGTCGACGCAGCTGCAGGCCCGCTGGTACCTGGGCGAGACCGCCCCCGCCATCGAGGGGCTGCCCCGGCTGACCGAGTGGGCGGTCGGCACCGGCATGCGCGACAACGCCTGCCTCATGGCGGCCGGCACCGCCATGCTCTACGCCGCGGTGGGGCGGGTCGACGAGGCGGTGCGCTACGCCGACCTCGCCCGGCGCACCGGGGCCACGACGACGCCGCTGGTCGACACGTACCTCGTCATCGCCGACGCCACGATCGCCGTCGCCCGGCGCGACGAGGACCGGGCCGCCCGGGCGCTGGCCGACCACCTCACCCGGTACCCGGTGATCGACGCGGGCGTGGCGGCGTCGGCCCACCGGCGGAGCCTGCCGCTGTGGTACGTGCTGGCGCCGGCGACCCGGGCGGTGTGGGACGCCGCCGACCTCGGGGGCTGCTTCGACCACGCCCGCCGGGTGGCGGCGGCGCTGGTGGCCGTGCGGGAGGGGCGGCTGGCCAAGGGACGCCTGCCGGGGCTGGGGGAGGTCCGGCTGGTGCCGACGCTGCTGCCGGTGCCGTGGGCGGTGGAGCTGGCGCTGGCGTACGCGGCGGTCGGTCGCCCGGAGGGTCCGGCGCTCCTCGAGGCGATGTGGCCCGCCGCCCAGGCCGAGGTCCGCCACCACGCCGACCCGTCGTCGTCCGGCTCGCCCTCGGTGTCGTCCGCGGGGTCGTCCTCGGGGTCACGCCGGTCGGCTCCGGGATCGCCGAGCCGGTCCGTGTCGCCGGCCGACGCATCGGACCTGTCGTCGTCGGTCTCGTCGTCGGCGTCACGAGGGTCGACGTCGGGATCGCCGAGCCGGTCCGTGTCGCCGGCCGATACACCTGACCCGTCGTCGTCGGGCCTGGCAAGCCGGTCTCTGTCGTCGGGTGATCCGCTCGGCGTGTCGTCGGGTCCGGCGGGAGGGTCCGCGCCGTCGGCCGCGTCGCCCGAGTCGTCGTCGGCCTCGTCGTCGGCGTCACGAGGGTCGGGTTCGGGATCGCCGAGCCGGTCCGTGTCGCCGGCCGACACACCTGACCCGTCGCCCCCGAGTGCGGCGGGAGGGTCCGCGTCGCCGGGCGACTCGCCCGACCCGTCGTCCCCGGGCACGGTGGGAGGGGCCGTGCCATCGGGTGCTGCATCCGCCCCGTCGTCCCCGGACTCGGCGTTGGCCGTCACGCCCTCGGGCTCTCCCGGCCCGTCGGGCTCGTCGGACGACGCCCCTGGCCCGTCGGCCTCGGTGCTGGCGGGTGCCGAACCGCCGGGCTCGGTGGGTCGGTCCGCTTCGCCGCCCGACTCGGCTGTTCGTGGCCCCTCTGGCCCGGCGGCCTCGGGTCGCCCTGTTTCGGAGCCGACAGCGGCCGTGGTCACCGGCTCGGCGTCGAGCGAGGCGGGGGCGTCGGACCGGGCCGAGCCGGCACCGGGGGTCCCGGTGGCACCGACGGCGAGGTCGGCGGAGCTGGCGGCGGCGCTGGCCAAGGCGGCCCGGTCGGCGTTGGCCCGGTTGCCGGTCCCGCCGACGGCCCGGCTCGACCTGCGGCTGCTGGGCCCGGCGGTCGAGCTGCGGCGGGACGGCGAGCTGGTCGACGCGCCCGAGTGGCGGCGGGAGCGGGTGCGGTCGCTGCTGGCCCACCTGGCCGTCCACCGGCCGGCGTTGCGGGAGCGCGTGGCGCTCGACCTGTGGCCCGACCTCGACGGCGAGGCCCAGTCCCGCAACCTGCGGGTGACGCTGACCCACCTGCTGCGGGTGCTGGAGCCGGAGCGGGCGGAGCGGGACGCGTCGTTCCTGGTGCGGGTCCACGGGGCCCGGCTGGAGCTGCACGGGGGCGAGTGGCTCGACGTCGACCTCTGGCGCTTCGACGCCGCGGCCGCCCGGGCCACGGCGGCCGACCGGGAGGGGCGCCCCCCGGCGGCGCTGGCGGCGATGCGGGAGGCGCTGTCGTTGTGGCAGGGCGACGGCGGCGAGCTGGAGCTGTTCGAGTGGGCGGGGCCGGTGGTGGAGGAGCGGCGCCGTCAGCTGGTGGGCCTGGCATCGCGGGCGGCCGAGCTGCTGCTGGCCCGGGGCGAGCCCGAGGAGGCCCGGGCCGCCGCGACGGTCGCCCTCACCCACGCCCCCTGGGAGCCGAGGGCCCAGCACATCCTGTCGGCCGTCGGCGCCCCGCCGTGACGCCCCATCGTCCTGCCCCCATCGTCGAACCTGGCCCCATCGTCGCTTGCCCCCATCGTCGAACCTGCCCCCGAAACGGGGAGCCGGCTCCCCGTTTCGGGGGCAGGTTCGGAGTGGGTCGCTAGGCCGTGCCGCCGCCGGGTCCCGCCTGTTCGGCCGGTCCGGCTGTCGGCCCTGCCGGCTGGGTCGGTCGGCGGGCGAGGGCGGTCTCCAGCCACTGGCGCAGGGCGGCCTCGGGGGCGGCACCGACGTGCCGGTCGACGACCCGGCCGTCGACCACGACCATCAGCGTGGGGATCCCCCGCACGTCGAAGCGGGTGGAGATGCGGGGCGACGTGTCGACGTCGATCTTGACCAGCTTCAGCTTCCCGGCCCGCTCCCGGGCCAGCTGCTCGAGGGCGGGGCTGACCACCTTGCACGGGCCGCACCAGGGGGCCCACAGGTCGACGAGGACGGGGACCTTCGCCCGCTCGACGACGGCCCGGTAGCTCTCGTCGTCGGCCTCGGCGATCCAGGGGAGGGACGCCTGGCAGTGCCCGCAGCGGGGGAGGCCCGCCGCGACCGCCGGTACTCGGTTCTTCTTCCCACAGTTGTCGCACTGGACGATCACCGGGGCCGGCACGCCTCCGATGATGGCATCGCCCGCCAGGTTCCGGAGGGCCTTCGCCACGGGGAATAGTTGACATGTCACCTATGTTGGTCGTGACACCATGGACGACATCCTCGGCCCCACCGTCGACATCCGCCGGGCCGGCACCCGCCCCCGGACCCGGATCGACTGGCTCGACTCCCGGCACTCGTTCTCGTTCGGGCACCACCGGGACCCGGCCAACACGCATCACGGCCTGCTGCTGGTCAACAACGACGACATCGTCACCGCCGGCGCCGGCTTCGAGACCCACCCGCACCGCGACATGGAGATCGTCACGTGGGTGCTGCGGGGGTCGCTGGTGCACCAGGACTCCGAGGGGCACAGCGGCGTCATCTACCCGGGCCTGGCCCAGCGGATGAGCGCCGGCACCGGGATCCTGCACTCCGAGAAGAACGACTCGTGGCGGGTCGACGGCGGGGCCGTCCACGACGAGCCGGTGCGGTTCGTCCAGATGTGGGTGCTGCCCGACGAGGCCGGCATCCGGCCCGGGTACGAGCAGCAGGAGGTCGACGCCGAGCTGCTGCGGGGTGGGCTGGTGCCGGTGGCATCCGGGATGCCGCAGCACGCCGACGAGGCCGCGATCCGCATCCACAACCGGTACGCGACCCTGCACGCCGCCCGCCTGCAGCCGGGCGAGACCGTGACCGTCCCCGACGCCCCGTTCGTCCACCTGTTCGTGGCCCTGGGCGAGGTGATGTTGGAG
>DATCLV010000462.1:0-3621 GCA_036563745.1 Acidimicrobiales bacterium
CACCCCCACCGGGGCGCCACCCATTCCGCCGGGGCGCCACCCATTCCGCCGGGGCGCCACCCATTCCGCCGGGGCGCCACCCATTCCGAACCTGCCCCCGAAACGGGGAGCCTGCTCCCCGTTTCGGGGGCAGGTTCGACCGCTGCCGCGGCACGCGGGCGCCGGGTGTGGCAGCATGCCGGTTCTACGAACGTGGGGGTTCGCAAATGAGGCACGTGTCGCTCCGGGCCGCGTCGGTCGCCGCCCTGCTGGCCGTGACGACGGCCGGTCCCGTCGCCGCCCGGCCGGCGCCGTCACCGGGCTCGCCGGGCTCACCGGGTGCGCCGGCCGCGACCGCCCCCGCCGTCGTCGTCACGCCCGCCACCGGGCTGGCCGACGGGCAGGTCGTCGAGCTGGCGGCCACCGGCGTCGACCCCACCTACGAGGGCGCCCCGCTCGGGCCCTTCCCCACCGGCGGGTGGTCGACCGCCCAGTGCGACGCCGCCCTCGGCGCCGCCCCGTCGCTCCACGACCTGTTCACCCACTGCGGCACCAACGGCGCCCTCACCCCGGTCACGGTGGGCGACGACGGCGTCCTGCCCGCCACGCCGCTGCCGGTGGCCGCCACCCTCCCCCGCATCCTCGGCGGCACCACCGACTGCACCGCCGCCGCCGGCGCCTGCGTCCTGGGGCTCGTGCGCCTCGAGGCGTCGGGTGCGGTCACCGCCCACACGGTGCCGTTGGGCTTCGGCGAGGACGTGCCGCCGCCCGCGCCCGAGGAGTACGTCGGTCCGGTCGAGGGCTTCTACGCCGCCCCCGACCCGGTGCCCGCCTGGGCGCCCGGCACGCTGCTCCGCTACCAGCGCATCCCCGACCTCGACGTGGCCGGCGCCACCGCCTACCGGATCATGTACGTGTCGCGGTCGCTGCAGGGGCAGCCGATCGTGGTCACCGGCACGAGCCTCGTCCCGCCCGGCGCCGCCCCGCCCGGGGGCCGGCCGCTGCTGGCGATGGGCCACGGCATGACCGGCATCGCCGACCAGTGCGCGCCGTCGAAGTTCCCGGGCATCACCGAGGTGGTCCTCACCGGCGAGTTCGTCCAGGCCGGGTACCTCGTGGCGATGACCGACTTCGAGGGCCTCGGCACGCCGGGCCGCCACCCGTTCGTCGTCGGCGAGAGCGAGGGCCGAGGCGTCCTCGACGGCATCCGCGCCGCCCGGCAGCTCCCCGGCGCCCAGGCCGGCGACCGGCTGGCGATCGCCGGCTACTCGCAGGGCGGCCACGGCGCGCTGTTCGCCGGGCAGATCGCCGAGGACTGGGCGCCGGAGCTCGACCACGTCGGCACGTTCGCCGGCGGCCCCGGCACCGAGCTGGACATCATCGCCCAGGTCGTCCCCGGCGTCGCCCACCTGGCGGGCGTCTTCTACCTCGGCATCGCCGGGTTCGACGCCGCCTACCCCGAGGCCGACCTGTCGCTGCTGCTCACCCCCGCCGGGATCGAGCACCTCGACGTCGTCGACCGGGGCTGCGCCGGCGAGGTCTACGCGCACTACGCCGGGCTCGACCCGAACGACCTCCTCGTCCCCGGCTACAGCACGGTCGAGCCGTGGGCGTCGATCACCCGGGCCAACAACCCGGGCCACGTGGTCACCGAGGCGCCGGTCCTCGTGTTCCACAGCACCGAGGACGAGCTGATCCCCGCCGTGCTCAGCGAGCTCATGGTCCAGCGGATGTGCGCCAACGGCCAGGTCGTCGAGCGGGTCGCCACGCCCGCCGGCACCCACGGCGCCGCCACCGGTCCCGCCTACCAGGCGGCGTTCGACTGGTTCGAGTCCCGCCTCTCCGGCGAGCCCCCCACGTCCACCTGCCCCTGATCGCGGCCACCGCGCCACCGCGGCCCGCCGCCGGCGTCCCGACCCGGGCCCGTCCGGCCCGCCTGGCCCGCCTGGCCTGCCTGGCCTGCCTGACCGGCCCGCTCAGGGGCAGGACGAGCGGGGTAGGGTGCCGGAGCGGAGGGCGTCGAACCACTCGAGGCCCTGCTCGTAGGCGGGGACGGCGGCGATCACGTGGTCGACGCCGGGCACGACCCGCCGCTCGGCCACCTGGCCGGCCCGGCAGACCCGCTCCAGCAGCGCGGCGCTGGCCTCGACCGGCACCTGCCGGTCCTGGTCGCCGTGGACGATCAGCAGCGGCGCCGGCGCCGCTTCCCGGCCCGGCACGTTCCCGTCGAGCAGCGACGCCCACGGCTCGACGCCCAGCGGGTCGGCGTGCAGGAGCCGCTCCCCCGGCTCGACCGTGAGGCCGTCCTGGCAGCGGGTGTCGAGCTGCTCCTCCACGAACGCCCGGCCGGCGGGGGTGAGCACCGCGTCGAGCGCCGCCTCGGCGTCCGGGTAGGCGGCGGCGTACCCGGCGACGACGTGGGCCCAGAACGGCTCCTGCCCGGCGGGCGGCGGCGAGCCGGTGGCGGTGAACATGTCGGTCGCGGGTGCGCCGGCCATGGTGCCGACGATGTCGAGGTCGGGGGCGTAGTCGGCGGCGATCTGGTGGGCCCACAGCGCGGCGTGGCCGCCCTGGGAGTAGCCGGCGATGGCGGTGGTCGGCGCCAGGTCGAGGCCCGGCAGGTGCCGGGCGGCCCGGGCGGCGTCCAGCACGCCCCGCCCCTCGCTCTCGCCCACGAGGAACGGGTGACGGCCGGGCCCGCCCAGGCCCTCGTAGTCGGTCGAGGCGACGACGTAGTCGCGCTCGGGCGCCAGGGTGCCGAAGACCAGCAGCTCGGGCGCGTACCGCCGGTCGTCGTCGAGGCTGACCGACGGGGCGCAGGCATCGGCGAGCCCGGTCGAGCCGTGGGCGTGGGCGACCAGCTGCCAGCCGCCCTCCGGCGGCTCCCCGTCGGGGACCGTGACCACGCCCGTCACCACGGTCGGGTCGCCCTGCACGGTCTCCGACAGGTACATGATCCGGTACCAGGCGACGCCGTCGGGCGGGTCGGCGACCTCCTGGTAGCGGAGCAGGTCGCCGGGCCGCCCGGCGGGCAGCGGGTCGGGCGGCGCGTAGAAGCCATCGGCGTCGACCGGGAGCTCCTCCGGCGTGATCGGCTCGACGGTCGCCGGCGCGTCGTCACCGCGGCCGTCGCCGTCCTCGGCCTCGTCCCCGTCGCCGCCGCCACCCCCGCACGCGAGGAGCAGCGCCAGGGCCACGGCCGTCGCCCCACGAGCGGCGACGACGACAGCGGTGGCCCGCGGGCGGGCGCCGGGGTGGGCGACGGGGGTCGGGCCACTGGTCATGGCCGGAGCGTAGCCATTTACGAACACTCGTGTTCTAGAGAACGAGCCCTGCTCGACACCGACCACCGCCGGCGGGTCGCCGGCAACGGCCACCACGGCGTCGGCATCGACGGGGTGTGGGAGGTCACCGTCATCCCCGACGACGGCATCGCCTTCCCCGAGACCGGCCGCCGGCTCGTCGCCGGCACGAGCATCCGCGACCGGAGCTCGTGCGCCAGCTCGTGGCACCGCGTGACCCGCCTCCCCGGACGTGCCGTTCCCCCGCCCTGGATAGGGTGACCCCACCAAGCGGCCTTGTGGGAGGACGGCGATGCGCAAGGGTGACCGGGTACCCAACTTCGAGCTGCCCGACCAGGAC
>DATCLV010000475.1:0-1928 GCA_036563745.1 Acidimicrobiales bacterium
GCTCGTCGGTGGTGAACTGCTGGATCACCGGCTGCAGCCACAGCACGAGCCCGAGCGCGGCCGCCCCGCCGAGCCAGCGCAGGGCCCGCCGCCGGACCGGCGGCCAGGCGTCGCCGTCGGCGCGGCGCCGGAGCCACAGCCGCACCGCCGCCACCAGCAGCCCGAGCACCGCCATGCCGGGCACGAGGATCGAGTACGACAGGTGGGTCTGCAGCACGTAGCTGCCCGCCACCACCATGACGAGCAGCGCCGCCCGGTCGAGGTCGGCGACGCCCCACACCGCCACCAGGAAGCAGGCGTACGGGAACAGGGTGACGTAGGGGTTCCAGGGGTCGTAGAGCATCTCCGACCCCATGGCCCAGGCCAGGCAGGCGCCCAGGCCCATGCCGACCGTCGTGGCCGGCGCGCCGCCGCGGCGGTGGAGGAGCCAGGCGATGCCGAGCACGGCGGTGGCGTTGATCAGGCCCGTGCCGATCGCGGTGCCGGGCCCGTGCCCCAGCAGGCGCACCGGGATCGCCAGCAGGTCGAAGTGGAGGGGGCCCGGGTGGTTGATGTCGAGCTCGGTGTACGTGGAGGCCGACGACCAGGTGCCGAGCAGGGGCACGTGGCCGGTGAACACGTCCCAGGCGCGCACGCCCGAGAAGGCGTCGTCGCCGGTCGGCACCCAGCCGTCGAGGGCCCCTCGCCCGGCTGCGAGGAGGATGGGAGCGACGGCGGCGAAGGTCGCGAGCAGCGCCGCCCCTTTCGACTTCGTCATGGCGGCGGAACAGTACTCGGCGCCGTCGCCGGCGGTCCCGGTAGCGTTCCCGACCCGAGGAGGGAACCGACATGACGCGACGGGGAGCGGGGGCGGTGCTGGCGGCGCTGCTCCTGGGGGGAGCTTTGGCGTGCAGCGGCGGGGGCGACGACCCGCCGGGCGAGCTGATCGGCGACGGCGACCGCTACGAGGCCACGATCCGCCGCACCGAGGGCGGGGTGCCGCACATCACCGGCGACACGCTGGGCGACGTGGTGTTCGGCCAGGGCTACGCCAGCGGCGAGGACCGCGCCTGCGACCTCGCCGACCAGGTGCTGAAGATCCGGGGCGAGCGCGCCCTGCGGCTCGGGCCGGGCGAGGACGGCGCCAACGTCGAGAGCGACCTGGCGTGGCGGGTGCTGGGCGTGCACGAGCGGGCGGTGGAGGACTGGCCCGAGGTGAGCGACGGGGTGGAGGAGCTGGTCACGGCGTTCACCGCCGGGTGGAACGCCCACCTCGCCGAGGTCGGCGCCGACGGCATCGACGGGTGGTGCCGGGGCGAGGACTGGGTCGAGGAGCTGGAGCCGGTCGACGTCTACGCCTACGCCCGCTCGGTCGCGGTCTACGCCAGCGGTGTCCAGCTGATCCCGTACATCACCGCCGCGCACCCGCCGGGGGAGGAGCCCCCGCCGCTGCCCGGTGCCGACGAGGGCGGCGAGGGTGACGGCGACGCCGGGGACGAAGGCGACGCCGGCGACGGCACGGGCGCCGGGGGCGACGAGGGCGCGCGCGACGAGGCCGCCGCGCTCCTGGCCCGCCCGGTGGCCTCGAACGGCTGGGCGATCGGCGGCGACCGGTCGGCAGCGGGCGGCGGCATGCTCGTCGCCAACCCGCACTTCCCCTGGGAGGGCGAGCTGCGCTTCTGGGAGTCGCACCTCACGGTCCCCGGTGAGCTCGACGCCTACGGCGTGCAGCTCTCCGGCCTGCCGGGCATCGGCATCGGGTTCAACGAGGACGTCGCCTGGACCCACACGGTCTCGGCCGGCAACCGCTTCACCGCCTACACCCTCGACCTCGTCCCCGGGAAGCCGACCACCTACCGGTACGGCGACGAGGAGCGGGAGATGACCTCGCGGGACATCACCATCGAGTACACCGACGAGGACGGCGAGGTCCGGGAGGTGACCAGGAC
>DATCLV010000502.1:0-11721 GCA_036563745.1 Acidimicrobiales bacterium
AGCACGGGGAGACGACGACCCGCTGGAAGAGGTCGAGGTGGGTGCCCATGGCGTGGGCCACCGCGACCCGGATCGGGTCGGCGTGCGAGACCGCCACCACCAGCGCGCCGGGGTGGCTGGTGCGCAGCCGGTCGAGCGTGCCGACGATGCGGGCCTGCAGCTCGGCGAACGACTCGCCGCCCGGGAACCGGAACCCGCTGGGGTAGCGCTGGATCGTCTTCCACTCGGCCTTCTTGCGGGCCGCGGCCAGGTCGATGCCGGTCCACTCGCCGAAGTCCATCTCCAGGAGGCCCTCGTCGACCTGCACGTCGAGGCCCAGGGCCTCGGCGATCGGCGCCGCGGTCTCGCGGGTGCGCTCCAGCGGCGACGCGTAGACGGCCGCCACCTTGCGCTTGTCGGTCTGCAGGCCGGCGATGCGGTCGGCGACCGCCTTGGCCTGCCGCTCGCCCTCGTCGGACAGGTGGAGGCCCGGCTTGCGCCCGGGCAGCTCCTTGCCGGTGGTCGCCGTCTGGCCGTGCCGGACCAGGACCACCAGCGTCGGCGGGGTGGCCTTGCGGCGCCCTCTCGTCCCCCTGCTTCCCGACAGTGCCATCGGTCCGCCAACCTATCGTCCACGTCCGTGGACTCACTCGCCCGGCTGACCGAGGAGGTCGTCGACTGCCGCGCCTGCCCCCGCCTGGTCGCCTGGCGGGAGCAGGTCGGTCGGGAGAAGCGCGCCGCCTTCCGCGACGAGGAGTACTGGGCCCGCCCCGTGCCCGGCTTCGGCGACCCGGCGGCCCGGGTGGCGCTGGTCGGCCTGGCACCGGCCGCCCACGGCGCCAACCGCACGGGCCGCATGTTCACCGGCGACCGGTCCGGCGACTTCCTGTACGCCGCCCTGTGGCGCACCGGCTTCGCCAACCAGCCGCAGTCGGTGGCGCGGGGCGACGGGCTGCGCCTGCGCGACGCCTACATCACCGCCCCGGTCCGCTGCGCCCCGCCGGCCAACAAGCCGACCCCGGCCGAGCGCGACAACTGCCGGCCGTTCCTCGAGCGGGAGCTGGCGCTGCTCACCGAGCTGCGGGTGTTCGTGCCGCTGGGCCAGTTCGGCCACCAGGTGCTGTGCGGGATCCTCGGCCTCCGGCCCCGGCCCCGGTTCGGGCACGGCGCCGTCCACGAGCTGCCCGACGGCCGCCACCTGGTCGCCAGCTTCCACGTGAGCCAGCAGAACACGTTCACCGGGAAGCTCACACCGGCCATGCTCGACGACGTGCTGCGGACCGCCCGGTCGCTGGCCGGGCTGCCCGAGGTGGCGCCGCCGGACGACCCGACGAGGGCGCCCGGGACGCCGTGAGCGGTGCGCCGGCCGCGGTCGCCACGGGCGTCGTGACCGTCCCGGCCGGCCCGCCCGGCCCGTCCGGGACGGCACCAGGAGGCCCGCCGGGCGGCCTGTCGACGGCCTCGTCCGGGGGCTCGCCGGGCGATCCGAGGGTGGCCGGAGCCCCGGGGTCGCTGTAGTACGGTCGCCCCTCTGGCGCGCACCCGTGCGGCTACCTTCGCGCGGGTCTTGGGAGCGGGAATGGCCTACTACCTCGGGATCGACCTCGGCACCACCTACACCGCGGCAGCGATCGAGCGCGACGGCTTGGTCGAGGCCCTGACGCTGGGCAACCGGTCCGCGTCCGTGCCGTCGGTCGTCTTCCTGCGGGACGACGGGGAGATCCTCGTCGGCGAGGCCGCGACCCGCCGGGCGATGTCCGAGCCGGGCCGGGTCGGCCGCGAGTTCAAGCGCCGGGTGGGCGACCCCACCCCGATCATCCTGGGCGGCACCCCGTACGCGGCCGAGATGCTGATGGCCCGGGTGCTGCGGTGGTCGCTCGACCGGGTGCAGGAGCAGCAGGGCGGGCCGCCGCAGGCGCTGGCCCTCACGCACCCGGCGAACTGGGGGCCGTACAAGCTCGACCTGCTGGCCCAGGCGGTGCGCCAGGTCGACGTCGAGGTGGCGATGGTGCTCCCGGAGCCCGTGGCCGCCGCCACGTTCTACGCCTCGCAGCGCCGGCTGGAGCCGGGCGCGGTCGTCGCCGTCTACGACCTGGGCGGCGGCACGTTCGACGCCGCCATGGTCCGCCGCCGCAGCTCCGACGACGGGTTCGAGCTGATCGGCACGCCCGAGGGCATCGAGCGGTTGGGCGGCATCGACTTCGACGAGGCCGTGTTCGCCCACGTCCGCTCGGCGCTGGGCGACGCGCTGGAGCGGCTCGACCCCGAGGAGCCGTCGTCGGTGGCGGCGATGGCGCGGCTGCGCCAGGAGTGCATCGACGCCAAGGAGGCGCTCTCCAGCGACACCGACGTGTCGATCCCGGTGCTGCTGCCGTCGCTGCAGACCGAGGTGCGGCTCACCCGGTCCGAGTTCGAGGACATGATCCGCCCCGCCATCAACGAGACGATCGTCGCCCTGCGGCGGTCGATCCGCTCGGCGGGGGTGTCCAACGAGGACATCAGCGCCGTGCTGCTGGTGGGCGGTTCGTCGCGGATCCCGCTGGTGGCGCAGATGGTGGCGACCGAGCTGGGCCGGCCCATCGCGATCGACGCCCACCCGAAGGACGCCATCTCGTTCGGCGCCGCGATCGCCGTGGCGCAGGAGAAGGGCAAGGCGACGCCCGAGTCGGTCACGACCGTGCTGCCCGACCAGCGCCCGCCCCCGCCCACGATGGCGACCGGTACCGACCGCCCGCCGCCGCCGACGCCGGGGGTCACCCGGCCGTCGCCGACCGCCGATCCGCGCCCGGCCCCGCCGGGCACCCGGCCCGCGCCGCCGCAGCAGCCGACGCAGCCGCAGCAGCCGACGCAGCCGCAGCCGGTGCGCCCGGCCGCGCACCTGGCCCAGCCGCCGTCGGGGTACCCCACGGGTGCGGGCGCCGGGCGTCCCGGGGTCGCCGGTCAGCCGGGGCAACCGGTCGCCGGGCAGCCCGTCGCCGGTCGACACGTCGGCGGTCAGCACGGGCAACCCGGCCAACCCGGCCAACCCGGTCAGGCCGCGGCGCCCGGTGTCGCCGGTCGCCCGGGACAGGCCACGCCGCCAGGGGTCGCCGGTCGACCCGGGCAGCCCGGGGTCACCGGTCAGCCGGCTGCGGCCGGGGCCGGGCAGCCGGGTCAGCAGCCCGGCGCCGCCGCCCGACCGGGCCAGGCGGTCTACGGCCAGGCCGGTGCGCCCGGCACCGCGGCCCGCCCCGCCACCGGCGGCGCCCAGCCGTACGGCAGCTCGCCGGGCTACGGCCAGCAGGCCGCCGGCTACCGGCCACCGCAGTCGGCGCTCGGCACCGCCACGTCGGCGCAGGGCTACACGTCCGGGGGCTACTCGGCCGCCGGGGCGACCTCGGGCGGCTACCAGGCCCAGCCGGCCCGGACCACCAGCGACAGCGACCGCACCACCCTCCTCATCGCGATCGGGGTGGTGGCGGTGGCGCTGTTCATCATCCTGGCGGCGCTGATCGCCCGCCGGGGCGACAACGGCGCCCAGGGCTACACCGACACGGTGCGCAGCAACTTCGTGGACGCGTGCGTCAGCGAGGGCGTCCCCTCCGACCTCTGCGAGTGCACGATCGGCACCGTGGCCCGGCTGGTCCCCTTCGAGGACTTCAAGGAGTTCTCCGACCAGCTGGAGGACGACCCGAACACGCCCGCGCCGGAGTGGCTGACCGACGCGCGGGACTCCTGCCAGGCGGAGGGCGAGACCACGTCGTCATGAGCCCGTGGCGTTTGGTCGCTGGGACCGTGGCGCTGTGGTCGTGCGCGTCCGGGTGCGGCGGCGACGGCGGGGCCGACGGCTACAGCGCGGACCTCCGGGCCCGGTTCGTGGTCGACTGCGCCGCCCACGGCACGCCCCAGGACCAGTGCCGCTGCTTCTACGACGCGCTCGAGGCCAACGTCGAGTTCGAGCGCTTCGAGCGGCTCGACGACGCCCTCCGGGTGGGCGGCCGCGAGATCCCCGACGACGTCGCCGACCTCGCCGCCGCCTGCGCCGGCGACCCCGCCACCGCGCCGACCACCTCCACCCCACCCCCCGACGCCCCCGCCTCCTGACCTCCGGCCAGGAACGGGCCCCGCCGGGTCCGGGATCCGGCCAGGGCCGGGGTCGGGGTCGGGGTCAGGCCGGGGCCTTCGCCTTGTCCTTCGACGGGCCGCGGGGGTCGTCGACGGCGAAGGCGGGCCAGCGCTCGCGCGACTTGGCGGCCAGCTTGTGGAGCAGGGCGATCGCACCGGGGTCCTCGTCGCCCGGGCGGGCGATGATCGACCCGTCGGCGATCATCCGGCTGATGATCTCCCGGCCGAGGTCGGTGCGGACGATCGTGAGCGTCCAGTCGTTGTCCTTGCCGATGCCGCCGGTGGAGATGTCGGCGTGCTCCGCCGCGAAGTCGGGGCAGTGGGTGCAGCCCTCGCGGGTCCAGGCGTGGCACTCCTTGAGCGGGATCTCGTGGTACGAGCCGTCGCGCATCCAGATCTGGAACACGCCCTTGATGTTCATCTTGACGATGTCGGCCCGGTCGAGGCCGTACTTCGTCCAGAACAGCTCGTCGAAGATCGAGTCGTCGAACGTCTTCGAGCACAGCAGGCCGATGTTGAACAGGAACGGCTTCCCGATCTTCCCGGCCTTCCGGCTCCACAGCATGGGCGGCACCGACGACTGGCACGACATGCCCACCAGCGCCAGGCGCTGCAGCCCCCGCTCCAGCGCCTCGTCGATGGCGAGCGTGTTGGCCGAGTAGGTGTAGCGGCTGCCGGCGCTGTTCAGGATGTCGTCCTTCGAGACGGCGACGCCGGGCTTGGCCTTCCAGCTCTTGCCGTCGCCCTCGAGGTACGACACGAGGGCGCCGTCGATGTAGTCGTTCTCGCGGGCCCAGATGAGCAGCGCGGACACGAGACCGCCGTCCTGGCCCATCGAGTGGACCATGTCGTCGCTGGCCCGCACGAGCAGGATGTCCTGGTAGATGCCGGCGACCTGGTCGGGGGCGCGGACCTCGCCGAACAGGTGGTCGTCGGCCTGCGGCTCCCACCCCCGGAACCGCGGGCAGGCGCGGGTGCAGGAGGTGCAGCCCTTCTCGCCGTGGACGCAGTTGTCCGGGCCGAGCTCCTCCTCCAGGTGGAACGGCTTGTAGGCGCCCGGCTCGTGGGTGTAGCCGATGACGTCGTGGGGACAGGCGATCACGCACCCCGCGCAGCCGGTGCACAGCCCGCTCTGCACGACCTCGGAGTACAGCTCCTTCCACTGCGCCGTCCAGCGGGCGGGCTTGGCAGGGGCTGGCGTCTCGGTCACAGCCATACCGGGAAGCTATCCCGGGTGCAGGGGACGGGCCGATTCCGCGGGTGTGCCGACCCGCACCCGTGGATCGAAGGCGAACCGATCGCTACGGCGGGTGCCGAAGGTTCGCGCACAGTGCGGGGTACTCTCGATCCCCGCATGCCTCGCGAAGGGGACCGCCCCCCGTACCGAGCCGCACACGCCCGCCGCGCCCGACCGTCCGAGCCCTCCGACGGTGCGCGCCGCGCGGCCCGGGACCCCCGGCACGTGCGCGTCGACGGCCCGACGCCCCCGCGGCATCGGGCGGCTTCGGCGTCCTCGGCGTCCTCGGGGGCGGGCGCGGGCACGGGCGCCGGGGCCGGCGGGTCGGGCCTCGGGCGGCGTGGACGGCGGAGCCGGCGGGGTCGGCACGCCCGGCGGGAGCGGCGCAGCTGGGCGCAGCGGTCGCTCCTCGGCCTCGGCGTGCTGGTGGTGGTGCTGGCACTGGGCGCCGGTGCCGTCGCCGCCTGGCTGGTCCGCGAGCTGGGGCAGATCGACCGCTACGAGGACCTCACCACCGATGCCGCCCCGGACGGCGAGCCCCGCAACTACCTGGTGGTGGGCAGCGACAGCCGGGAGGGGGCGACCGACGGGTCGGACCGCGAGGTCCAGGGGCAGCGCAGCGACACGATCATGGTCGTCCGCCTCGACCCGGCCAGCGACCACGCCGACATGCTGTCGATCCCCCGCGACCTGGTGGTCCCGATCGCCGGGACCGGGCAGCGGGGCCGCATCAACTCGGCCTACTCGCAGGGCCGCCAGGTGCTGATCGACACGCTGCGCGAGAACTTCGGCATCGAGATCCACCACTACGTGGAGATCGACTTCCAGGGCTTCAAGGAGCTGGTCGACGCCATCGGCGGCGTGTCGCTGTGGCTGGAGGACGCCGTGCGGGACAAGGCGTCGGGCCTCTACGTGACCGAGCGGGGGTGCGTCACCCTCGACGGGGAGCAGGCGCTCGCCTTCGCCCGGTCGCGCCAGATGCAGTACATGACGCCCGACGGGTGGAGCCGGCCCGACCCCTACGCCGACCTCGGCCGCATCCAGCGCCAGCAGGTGTTCATCCGCCGGGCGCTGACCAAGGCGCTGCACAAGGCCCGCTCGAACCCGCTCACGTTCCGCGACCTGGTGTCGATCGGCGTGGAGAACGTCGGCATCGACGGCGACACCGACCCGATCGACCTGGCCCGCCAGTTCAAGGACTTCGACACCGACGACCTGACGACCTACGCGGTGCCGGTGCTCGACAGCGGCGACCACGCCACCGTCGTGCTCGACGAGGAGGCGGCCGAGCCGATCTTCGCCGTGTTCCGGGGCGACGACCCGGAGGACGCCGGGTCGGGCTCGGGCTCCGGTGCTGCCACCGACCGGACCGTGCCGCCGGCGTCGATCACGGTGCGGCCCCGCAACGGCACCTCGACGGCGGGGCTGGCCGCGGAGGTGGCGGCCGGCTACGAGGGCCTCGGCTTCGCGGTCGGCGCCCCCGACAACATCGGCGCCCACGACCGGACGACCGTGTACCACCGGCCCGGCGAGGAGGCGCTCGGCCGCCAGGTCGCCGCCTACGTCGAGGGCGGCGCGGCGGTGGTCGAGGCCGGCGACGACCTGGGCCTCGACCTCGCGGAGGGCGAGGTGGCCGTGGTGGTCGGCGCCGACTGGCAGGGCCTGCTCGACGAGCCGGCGCCGCCACCGTCGACGCCCTCCTCCGGGGCCGGGACCCGCCAGGCCTCCCCCGGCGACACGTCGGCGACGACGCCGGGGACCGCGCCGGACGGCGACGCCGGCGACGTGCTCGGCCGCACCGAGTTCACCGTCGGCGACCCGCCCCCCGGCGTCGACTGCGACTGAGCCGCCGCGCCCACCGAACCTGCCCCCGGAACGGGGAGCCGGTGCCCCGTTCCGGGGGCAGGTTCGTCGTCGGTGCCGCACGGTGGGGCGGGGTGTGACTACGGGGTGTCCCGGTGCGGGTAGGCGACCCTCGACACCTGGCTCACCAGGCCTGACAGGGAGGGACGAGCCGATGAGAGTGAAAGCCGTGGAGGTCCAGGACCCGGCCGACGCGACGACCCGGTCGCTCGGCGACGTCTTCGGCGACCTCAGCGCCGAGCTGCACCGCATGGTGCGGGCGGAGCTGACCGCCGCCAAGGACGAGCTGCGCGCCGACGCCCCCACCACCGGCCGCGCCACGCTGCTGCTCGGCGGCGCCGCCCTGGCCGCGGCCGCCGCCGTGCTGTTCGTGGCGCTGGCGCTGACCGTCGCCCTGGCCGAGGTCATGCCGCTGGGCGTGGCGCTCCTGGTCGTGGGCGTGGCGTTCGGGCTCGGCGCCTGGCTGCTGCACCGCCGCCGGGAGGCCGAGCTGCACCCGGCACCGGAACCGGTGCACGAGCCGGTCGACGGCAACGACTACTGACCGCCGACCGCCAGCTCGGGATGATCCGAGCATCCCGCTCCGATGCCGGCCGGAACCTGTCCGGCCGGCATCGGCGGTCCCGGTAGCTTGGGCCCGTGCCTGGACTCGAGAGCCTGCTGACCGAGCGCTTGCGGGCCGCGTTCGCCGCCGTCGCCGGCGAGCCGGTCGATCCGATCGTGCGTCGCTCCCAGCGAGCCGACTTCCAGGCCAACGGCGCTCTCGGTCTGGCGAAGCGGCTGGGGCGCAACCCCCGCGAGGTGGCCGCCGAGGTGGTGGCCGAGGCCCGGAAGGGCGGCCTGTCGGAGCTGGTGGCCGAGGTCGAGGTGGCCGGGCCCGGGTTCCTCAACCTCACCCTCGCCGACGGGGCGCTGGGCGAGCTGGCGTCGTCGCTGGTGGGCGACGAGCGGCTGGGCGTCGAGCCCGCGGCGCCGGACGAGGCCGACGTGGTCGTCGTCGACTACTCGGCCCCCAACGCCGCCAAGGAGATGCACGTCGGCCACCTGCGGTCGACGATCATCGGCGACGCCGTCGTGCGGCTGCTCGAGTGGCGGGGCCACACGGTGATCCGCCAGAACCACATCGGCGAGTGGGGCACCCCGTTCGGGATGCTCATCGAGCACCTGCTCGACATCGGCGAGGCCGAGGCCGCCGAGGAGCTGTCGGTCGGCGACCTCAACGGCTTCTACCAGGCGGCCCGCCGGAAGTTCGACGCCGACGAGGCGTTCCAGGAGCGGTCGCGGGCCCGGGTCGTGCTCCTCCAGGGCGGCGACCCCGCCACCCTCCGGCTGTGGAACCTGCTGGTCGAGCAGTCGAAGCGGTACTTCATGTCGGTGTACGACCGGCTCGACGTGCGCCTCACCGAGGACGACTTCGCCGGCGAGAGCATGTACAACGACCAGCTCCCCGCCACCGCCGAGGAGCTGGCCCGGCTCGGCCTGCTGCGGGAGGACGACGGGGCGCAGTGCGTGTTCCCCGAGGGGTTCACCGGCCGCGACGGCGACCCGCTGCCGATGATCGTGGTCAAGCGCGACGGCGGCTTCGGCTACGACACCACCGATCTGGCGGCCCTCCGCTACCGGACCCACGACCTGAAGGCCACCCGCCTGCTCTACGTCGTCGGCGCGCCGCAGAGCCTCCACCTGCAGATGCTGTTCGCGGTGGGCCGGGAGGCCGGCTGGCTGGCCAAGGGCGAGGGCGAGTCGCCGCGGGCCGAGCACGTCGCGTTCGGGTCGGTGCTGGGCCCCGACGGGAAGATCCTGCGCACCCGGGCGGGGGCGTCGATCAAGCTCAGCGAGCTGCTCGACGAGGCCGTCACCCGGGCCGAGGCCGAGGTGGCGTCGCGGAACCCCGAGCTGCCCGCCGACGAGGTCGCCGAGGTGGCCCACATCGTGGGCATCGGGGCGGTGAAGTACGCCGACCTGTCGACCGACCGCAACAAGGACTACGTCTTCGACTACGGCCGGATGCTGTCGTTCGACGGCAACACCGCGCCCTACCTGCAGTACGCGCACACCCGGATCCAGTCGATCTTCCGGCGGGCCGAGGTGACGCCGGAGTCGTGCACCGGCCCGGTGCGGATCACCGAGCCGGCCGAGCGGGAGCTGGCGATCGAGCTGCTGTCGCTGGCCGACGTGCTGGTCGACGTGGAGCGCAACCTCGAGTTCCACCGCCTGTGCCACTACCTGTACGGGGTGGCGACGGCGTTCACGTCGTTCTACGAGCACTGCCCGGTCCTCCGGGCCGACGACGAGGCCACCCGGGCCAGCCGCCTGGCGCTGTGCGCCCTCACGGCCCGCACGCTGCGACTCGGCCTGAGCCTCATCGGCATCAAGACGCCCGCCCGCATGTAGCCCGTCCTCCGCCGGTCTCGCCCGTGCCGGCTGCCGCCCTGGCTCCGCCGGGGTGGGTTCGGCGCCGGGCCCGGCAGCCTGGCGGGCATGATCACCGAGCAGATCTCCACCGGCTGGTTGACGAGCCTCGACGTCAACGCCGCCTTCGACCGACCGTGGGTCGACGAGGCGGTGGCGTGGATCATGGCCACGGCGTCGGGCCCGGTGCTCGACGTCGGGTGCGGCGCAGGCGGGGCGGCTGCGGCGTTCGCCCACCACGCCGACGTCGTGGCCCTCGACCGCGATCCCCGGCTGCTGGCGGTCGCCCGGCGGCGGGCCGAGGCCGAGAAGGTGGACGGTCGGGTCCGGTGGGCGACCGGCGAGGTGGGCCGGCTGCCCGTCGGGGCGGGCACGTTCGGGGTCGTGTGGGCGTCGGGCGTGGTCCACCACGTCGCCGACCAGCAGGCCGCGGTGGCGGAGCTGGCGGCGCTGGTGCGGCCGGGCGGGACGGTGGCGCTGGTCGAGGGCGGGCTCCCGCTGCGGTGCCTGCCGCACGAGATCGGCCTGGGCCGTCCCGGTCTGGAGGCCCGGCTCGACGAGGCGCGGGCCCGGTGGTTCGAGGACCTGCGGACCGAGCTCGGCGGGCCGCCCCTGCCCTACGGCTGGCCGGCGGCGCTCGAGCGGGCGGGGCTGGTCGACCGGCGGACCCGGTCGTTCGTGGCCGAGGCCGTCCCGCCGCTCGACGAGGTGGGCCGGGCGATCGCCCTCCAGCACCTCACCAACGGCCTGGAGGAGCTGGGGGAGCGGCTGGCCGCCGACGACCGGGCGACGCTGCGCCGCCTGGTGGACCCCGCCGACGAGGCGTGGATCGGGCACCGGGACGACCTGGTGGTGACGGCGGTGCGGACGGTCCACGTCGCCACCCGCCCCGGCTGACCTGTCGTCCCGGCGGCGACCGCCACGGCCCGGCGGCGACCGCCGCCGACCCGGGTCGGGGTAGGACCCGAGGCCGAGCGCGAATCGGTCCGGGGGCCGATGGGAGACGGCCACGAGGTCCGTAACGTCCTGGCCATGTTCGCGATCCGCCTCCATGCCTTCGGCCCCGCCGAGAACCTCGTGTACGAGGAGGTCGACGACCCCACCCCCGGGCCGGGACAGGTCCGGGTGCGGGTGCGGGCGGCGGGCGTCCACCTGCTCGACACCACGATCCGCCGCGGGGAGTCGGGCGGGCCGTTCCCCCTGCCCGACCTGCCGCAGATCCCCGGCCGGGAGGTCGCCGGCGACGTGGACGCCGTCGGCGAGGGCGTCGACGCCGGCTGGGTGGGCAAGCGGGTGGTCGCCCACCTGGGCATGGCCAGCCAGGGCTACGCCGAGCTGGTGGTGGCGCCGGTGGGGTCGTTGCACGAGCTGCCCGACGGCCTCGGCTACGACGCCGCCGTGGCGATGATCGGCACGGGTCGCACGACGCTCGCCGTGCTGGAGGCCGCCGAGCTGCGGCCCGACGACGTCGTGCTCGTGACCGCGGCGGCCGGGGGCATCGGCAACCTGCTGGTGCAGGCCGCCCGGAACGTCGGGGCCACCGTCACCGGGGTCGCCGGTGGCCCCGACAAGGTCGCCCGGGTGCGGGAGCTGGGGGCGGACATCGCCCTCGACTACCGGAACCCCACGTGGGCCGACGACCTGCGCGCCGAGCTCGGCGACCGGCAGCTCACCGTCGCCTTCGACAGCGTCGGCGGGCCCGTCGGGCGGGCGGCGCTGGAGCTGCTGGCGCCCGGCGGCCGGCTGGTGATCTACGGCTGGTCGTCGGGGACGCCGACGGCGCTGTCGGCCGACGACATCGTCGGGCGCAGCCTGACCGTGACCGGCGCCATCGGCCCCAAGCTGACCCAGCGGCCCGGTGGTCTGCGCGACTTCGAGACCGAGGCCCTGGCCCGGGCGGCGTCGGGGGAGTGGGTGCCGCTGGTCGACAGCCGGTTCCCGCTGGCCGACGCGGCCAAGGCCCACCGGGCGCTGGAGGAGCGGGGGACGGTCGGGAAGGTGATCCTCGTCCCCTGATCCGAAATTGGGTGAAGTTCGGGGGCTCTACACCGCGAGATCACCCAATTTCGGCCCGACCGTCAGGCGAGGAAGTCCAGCGCCGCGTCCATGAAGCCGAAGTGCTTCGG
>DATCLV010000508.1:0-3908 GCA_036563745.1 Acidimicrobiales bacterium
CTCCTGGGGCATCGCCAGCAGCTCCTCGGCCGTCAGGGTCACGCCGTCGTTCTTGCGGACGAGCAGCAGCTCGTGCACCTCGGCGGCGTCGTTGGTGAGCTCGAAGCTGGTGGTGCCGGCGGGCAGCTCGGCGGGCAGGCCGTCGAAGGCGTAGTTGCTCGCCGTGACGTCGACGGTGTCCCAGCCGCAGGTGTCGAGGTCGAAGTCGTGGACCGCCTCCTCCGCCGCGGCGACGTCCGGCCGGGAGAAGGCGTCCTCGCCGGTCGCGGCCACCTCGTCGACCGCGGCGTCGAGCACCGCGACCTCCTCGGCGACCTCGTCGGGGGCCGCGGCGACGACGTCGTCGGCGAGGGGCCGCATGACGTCGGACGAGTAGGCCTTGATCGCCTCGGCGATCTCCTCCGGCGAGGCCGACTCGAAGTCGACGTCCGGCGGCGGCGCCGTCTCCAGGGCGAGGACGGCGGCGCAGTACTCCTCGGCGTCGCCGCTGCTGTCGTCGCCGGCGGCCGCCGGCTCGGCCTCGGCGTCGGTCTGGTCGGCGGCGGGCCGGGCGTCGTTGTCGTCGTCGTCCCCGCAGGCGGCGAGGCCGAACAGGGCGGCCGTGACGACGGCGGCGCAGGTCTTGAGGGGGAGTTGCATCGGGTTCTCCTTCACTTCCCCGCCACCGTGGCGGCCACGAGGCGGGCGTACAGGGTCGGGTCGGGCTCCTCGAGGAGCTCGTCGTGGGTGTCCCGGCTGGGGTCCCAGTCGGGGTTGGCGGTCGTGACCTCGGCCTCGAGGCCGTCGGGGTCACGGAAGAACACGGACAGGAGCGTCCCGTGGGACGTGACCGTCCCGTCGGAGGCGCCGACGGCGACCAGGCGGTCGCGCACGGCGGCCAGGTCGTCGGCGTCGGCCACGTGGAAGGCCAGGTGGTCGAGGCGGCCACGTCGGCCGAGCCCGTGGTCGAGCCCCTCGGCGACCGGGTCGTAGCCCGGGACCTCGACGGCGTGCAGGAGCGACGTGTCGGTCACGCTCAACAGCGCGTGCCGGTAGCCGGGCGGCTCGGTCATCCGGAGGACGACCGCGGTGCGCAGGCCGATGACGTCCTCGTAGAACGCCCGGAAGCGGTCGAGGTCGGGGGTGAGGACGGCCACGTGGCCGATCGACACCGGCACCGGCGCCCGGTCGGCCGCGGCCTGCCGGGCCGGCTCGGCCGGGGCCGTCATGGCGCCAGCCCCTGACCTCGACCGGCGAGCCCGCCGGGGTTCCCGCCGAGAGCCCGACGGGTCACCGGACGGGCGGCCTCGACGTCCTCGACGTCGCGGCGCCGCCGGCGCTCGTCCAGCAGCTGCCGGAGGGCCACTGCCGGGAACATGCGCCCGGCCGCGAGGTCGAGCGCTCGGGTCCACTCCATGGGACGCTCCTCCTGTTCGGGTGCCATCACCCCAGGAGGCGTTCCGTCCCGATGGAACGATGTTCCGTGCCGCCGGTTCCGTCGTCGCCTTCGCCGAAGCTGCCCCCGAAACGGGGAGCCTGCGCCCCGTTTCGGGGGCAGGTTCGGGTGAGGGGCAGGTTCGGGTGAGCGGCGCGACCGCTACGGGACCAGCGCGGCGCGGAGGAGGCTCAGGAGCTCGTTGCGGCGGCGGATCAGCGACGACAGCGTCGGCTCCTCGCCGAACGCCCGCAGCACCTCGACCTCCGTCGCCAGCCCGGTGACCATCGAGTAGGCGGCGAGCAGCAGCAGGCGGGGGTCGTGGCGACGCATCCGGCCGGCGTCCATCTCGGCGGCCAGGTAGCCCGAGGCCCGGTCGACCAGCGGGGCGATGGCCCGGGTGAGCCGGGTCGACGCCGGCGGCCCCAGCCGGCTGACCTCCCGCACGAAGCCGAGCATCGCCGGGTGCCGGGCCACCAGCCGCGACATGGCCCGCACGATCGCCTCGATCCGTCCGAACCCCGGCTCGGCCGCGGCGACGGCCCGTTCGAGGCGCACCATGACCTCCCCGGTGGTGCGGTCGATCACCGAAGCCAGCAGGGCTTCCTTCGAGGGGTACCAGTAGAGGATCGTCTGCTTCCGGATCCCGAGCTCCCGGGCGAGGTCGTCGAGCGACGTGGCCTCGTAGCCCCGGGTGCCGAACGCCGCCAGGGCTGCGTCGGCGATCCGTTCGGCGGTGGGCTTCATGCACCCCCGATCGTAGAAGCCCGTCTACCAGTTGGTAGAGAGCAAGTGGTAGACACGAGGGGTGATCCCCGAGGCCCTCGACGGCAAACGCATCGCGGTCACCGGTGGCACCGGCTTCCTCGGCACCGCCCTGATCGAGCGTCTGCTGCGCTCCGTGCCCGGCTGCTCGCTGGTGCTGCTGATCCGGCCGGGCAAGCGGTCGTCGGTGGCGGCCCGGGCGAAGCGCGAGATCTTCCGCAACGACGCCTTCGACCGCCTGCGCGGCGAGCTGGGCAGCGACGAGTTCGACCGGATGGTCGCCGAGCGGGTGCAGGTGATCGCCGGCGACGTCGGCACCGACGGGCTCGGCCTGGACGACGCCGACCGGGCGACGCTCGCCACCTGCGACGTCGTCGTCCACTCGGCGGCGACGGTGGCGTTCGACTCGCCGCTCGACAGCGCCGTCGAGGTGAACCTCCTCGGGCCGAGCCGCATCGTCACCACCCTCCACGAGCTGGGCGTGGCGCCCCACATGGTGTCGGTCAGCACCTGCTACGTGGCCGGGAACCGGCGGGGCGGCGCCCCCGAGGAGCCGGTCGACGCCAGCCCGTTCTTCGTCGACGTCGACTGGCGGGGCGAGGTCGAGGGCGCCCGCCGGGCCCGGGAGGACGCCGAGGCCCAGAGCCGCACGCCCGAGATGCTCCAGCGGTTCCGGAAGGACGCCCGCCGCGAGCTGGGCGCCGCCGGCACCCCGGCCCTGGCCGCCAAGACCGAGCAGCGCCGCCAGAACTGGGTGAAGGACCGCATGGTGGAGGCCGGCCGGGCCCGGGCCGCCAGCCTCGGCTGGCCCGACGCCTACGCCTACACGAAGGCGCTCGGCGAGCGGGCCCTCCTGCTGCAGCGGGGCGACGTGCCGGTCACGATCGTCCGGCCGTCGATCATCGAGTCGGCGCTGGCCGAGCCCCGCCCCGGCTGGATCCGGGGCTTCCGCATGGCCGAGCCGGTCATCCTCTCCTACGCCCGCGGCCTGCTGAAGGAGTTCCCCGGCATCCCCGAGGGCACGATCGACGTGATCCCCGTCGACCTGGTGGTGGCGGCGATCATCGAGGCGGCCGCCGCGCCCCCGCCCGCCGAGCCCGAGGTGGTGCAGGTGGCGTCGGGGTCGCGCAACCCCCTCAACTACGGGCAGCTCGTCGACCTGGTGCGCGACTGGTTCACCGAGCACCCGCTGTACGACAGCCAGGGCCAGCCGATCATGGTGCCCGAGTGGTCGTTCCCCGGCCGGGGCCGGGTGCAGCGCCAGCTGGTCCGGGCGAAGACCGCCATCGAGAAGGCCGAGGCCGTGCTGGCGGCGCTGCCGCTGCGGGGGAAGCAGGCCGAGTGGTCGGCCACGCTGGAGCAGAAGCGGGAAGAGGCCGACCGGGCGCTGGGCTACGTCGAGCTGTACGGCCTCTACGCCGAGTGCGAGGCGATCTACGGGGTCGACAAGCTGCTGGCCCGCTACGAGGCGCTGCCCGACGAGGACCGGGCGGCGTTCTGCTCCGACCCCCGGGTGATCGACTGGGCGCACTACGTCCGCGAGATCCACCTGCCGTCGATCGTCGAGCACGCCCGGGTGCGCACGACGCCGGGCGGCAAGGCCGGCGAGGACCGGGCCACCCGCCTGCGCCGCCAGGTGCTCGACCCCAAGCGCCAGCTCGCCGCCTTCGACCTGGAGAACACGCTGATCGCCTCGAACGTGGTGGCGTCGTTCGCGTGGCTCGCCACC
>DATCLV010000515.1:0-14477 GCA_036563745.1 Acidimicrobiales bacterium
CACGACATCGGCAAGAACCTCGTGGACATCATCCTCACCAACAACGGCTACGAGGTGCACAACCTCGGCATCAAGGTGCCGATCGCCGACATGATCGAGGCCGCCCGCGAGGTGAAGGCCGACGCCATCGGCATGTCGGGCCTGCTCGTGAAGAGCACGCTGATCATGCGGGACAACCTCGAGGAGCTCAACAACCGGCAGCTGTCGGACATCCCGGTGCTGCTCGGCGGTGCCGCCCTCACCCGCAGCTACGTCGAGCGCGACCTCCGCGAGGTCTACGAGGGCCGCCTCTTCTACGGCAAGGACGCCTTCGAGGGCCTCCACGTGATGGACCGCCTCGGCGCCATCAAGCGGGGCGCCGAACCCGACGACCCCGACTGGGGCCGCGTGCCGTCGGAGTCGCGGGTGCCGTCGCGGGCGTCGCTCGGCCTCGGCGACAAGCCCGAGGACGAGCCCGTGGAGCTGCCGCCCCGGTCGCCCGACGTGGTGACCGACAACCCCGTCTACAAGCCGCCGTTCCTGGGCTCGCGGGTGGTCAAGGGCATCCCGCTCGACGACATCGCCGCCTACCTCAACGAGACGGCCCTGTTCCGCAACCAGTGGCAGTTCCGGCCGCTCAAGGACGACGGCACCGGCAAGGCCGAGACCGACGAGGAGTTCAAGGCCCGCCTCCGGGTCACCCTGCGGGAGGAGCTGGCCAAGGCCAAGGCCGACGGGCTCCTCGTGCCCCAGGTGGTCTACGGCTACTTCCCGGCCAACAGCGACGGCAACGACCTGGTGATCTGGACCGACGAGACCCGCAGCGAGGAGCGGGCCCGGTTCACCTATCCCCGTCAGACCAAGGCCCCGTACCTGTGCATCGCCGACTTCTTCCGGCCCGCCGACGGGCCCGAGGTCGACTACGCGGCCTTCCACATCGTGACGATGGGGCCCGCCGTCTCGGAGCGCACCGCCAAGCTCTTCGCCGACGACCGGTACCAGGAGTACCTCCTGCTCCACGGCCTCGGCGTGGAGATGGCCGAGGCGCTGGCCGAGTACTGGCACCGCCGCATCCGGGAGGAGTGGGGCTTCGCCGACGAGGACGGCCCCAACCTCGCGGGCCTGTTCAAGCAGCAGTACCGGGGTGGCCGCTACTCGTGGGGGTACCCCGCCTGCCCCGACCTCGAGGACAACGAGAAGGTGCTCCACCTCCTGGAGGGCGAGCGCATCGGCCTCGAGTGCGACGAGGACACCGGCTACCAGTACCAGCCCGAGCAGTCGACCTCGGCGCTCATCTGCCACCACCCGCAGGCCAAGTACTTCGTGGCCCGCTGACCGGGTCATGACGCCACCGCCAGCGGCCGGGGCCCGCCCCGGCCGCGACGGCCGTTGAGCACCCGCAGGTAGGCCTCGTTGCGGCCCTGCCGCACGCGCTCCACCACCTCCTCGGGGTGGTGCCAGACGTCCTCGTCGGACACCTCGACCACCACGTAGCCGGCCGCCTCCAGCCGGGCCCGGCGGGCGGCGTCGTCGCGGCTGTCGACCAGGCTCCGGTGGAACCGCTCGCTCTGGACCTCCAGCAGGAACGGCAGCTCCGGGTCGACGAAGTCGATGCGGCCGATCCACTCGCCGTCGTCGCCCTTGTCGACCTGGCGGCGCAGCGGCGTGGGCCAGCGACCCTTGAGGAGGTCGGCCAGCCGGCCCTCCAGGCTGCTGGCGGGCGGGACGTAGTCGGGGCCGCGGTCGGCGAGGAGGGCGCGCATGGTGGCGATGCCCGGGCGGCCGCGACGGGCGAGCTCCCGCAGCATGGCTCTCATGGTGCGACCGGAGACGAGCCGGAGGCTCCAGGCGTTGTCGACGGCCCGTTCCACCCTGGCGGGTGGGGTGCGGGGCATGCCGGCGAGGTCGAACAGCGCGCGGCTCGGGGTGACGACCGGGATGCCCTCGAGGACCCGGACGTGGCGCTCGGGGAGCAGCACCTTGTCGTGGACCGCCGTCGCCAGACGGGCGGGACGGTGGGCACCCTCGCGATCGTGGGTGACGTGGAGCTCGCGGAGGGTGAAGCCGGGGACCTTCCACCACGCCAACGCCGACGTGTGGGACAGGGCGGAGCCGGGGCCAGCATCGAGGACCGCGCCCAGGACCCTCTGCGCCTCGGTCTCCGGGGCACCGCGGAGCCGCAAGACCCGTGGGGAGATCCTCTCCACACGGCCGCCCCGGATCAGCCACTTCACGCCGTCGTGGTCGAAGCCGGCCTCGGCGAGTTGCTCGGTGGTCACCAAGGCGTGCTGCTTGGCCATGAGGTCGTAGGGGAGCTCGAACATGCGGCGAGCTTCGCGGTCCCCTATGACATTTGAGGCCCTTACGACGAACCTGCCCCCGAAACGGGGAGCCTGCTCCCCGTTTCGGGGGCAGGTTCGAGTATCGGGGCAGGTTCGCTTGGAGGGCCGCGAGGCCCTCTATTCCACGAGTTGGGCGGAGCGGCAGCCGGCGGGGGCGCTGATGGGGTTGCAGCGGGCCACCGTGTCGCCCGGGATGTCGACCGAGTACGAGGTGAACCGGGGGTCGGGGACGACGTAGTCGGTCGACACGAAGTGGGCGGCGCTGGCGATCGCGGCGTCCCGCTGCGCCGTGTCACCCGTCCGCGCCTGCTCCGTGTCGGCGTCGGCCCGGGTCCGCACCAGGTACCCCTGTGCCACCAGCGACTGGATCCGGTCCGTGTCGAACGGGTCGTTGACCACCACGAACGCCGCCTCCGGGTCGGGCGGCGCCGCGGCCGCGAAGATCAGCCGGTCGGACACGTCCGGGTGCAGCTGCCGGTACATGGTGCGCTTGGCGCCGGTGTTGTCGAGGGTGAACATCACCTTCCCCCGCGACGACGCCAGCGTCGGCCAGCCCGACTCCAGCACCGCCTCCCGCAGCGTCGAGTGGTCGCCCTTGACGTCACCCGGCCGGATCAGCCGCTCCTCAGGGAACACCGAGGCGATCTCGTCCTCCAGCGTGGCGAACGACGCCGTGGTCCACGGCCGCGGGTCGATGAAGCCGAGGCCCGCGGGATCGCCGATCGAGCTGTCCTTGGGCTCGATCTGGATGACGATCGGCAGGTGGTTCGGGTGGGCGTCCGACCAGGCCTTCACGTCCTCCAGGCAGGACACGAACGTCGGGCACGACGACCGGTAGTCGATCTCCTGGATGTGGAAGACCTTCAGGCCCGGCTCCGACATGCGGGGATCGACCGGCGCCAGGCCCAGCAGCGGCACGACCTTCGGGGTCGCGTAGTGGCCCCCGGCGGGCGCGTCGACGTACACGTCGAGCTCCAGCTCCCGGACCCCGTGGTCGAGCTCCTCCGGCAGCGTCATGTGGGTGTACTCCCACCCGTTCGCCAGGTCGCCGACCACGCCCCGCAGCGCCGCCATCAGCGTCGGCTCGGGCTCGACGTGGTAGCTGTTGTGGCTGGTCAGCACCTGGATGTGGTTGAGCCGCAGCTCCGGGCAGTTGAGGTCGCCGGGCGCACAGCACGCGGCCACCAGACCGGCCGCCGCGGCGACCGACACGACGTTCCCCCTGATCCCCATGGCGCCAGCTTGCCCGAACCCGAGGGAACCCCGCCGGATCGTGGGGTTTTTCGGTGAACTGCGTTCCGAACGGGAATACTGACGGGCATGCCTCGCGCAATCTGGAGCGGTGCGATCAGCTTCGGGCTGGTCTCGATCCCGGTGAAGCTCTACAACGCCGTGTCGCGCAAGAACGTGTCGTTCAACCAGATCGACAGCCGCACCGGCGCGCGCATCCGCTACAAGAAGGTGTCCGACGCCGACGGCGAGGAGGTGCCGGCGGAGGCCATCGTCAAGGGCTACCAGATGGCGAGCGGCGAGTACGTGCTGCTCGACGACGCCGAGCTGTCGGCGCTCGACCCCGAGGCGAGCCGCACCGTCGAGATCGAGCAGTTCGTCGAGCTGAGCGAGATCGACCCGATCTTCTACGACGCCGCCTACTACGCGGCGCCCGACAAGGCCGCCCGCAAGCCCTACGCGCTGCTGGTGCAGGCGATGGAGGAGCAGCAGCGGGTGGCGATCGCCCGGTTCGTCATGCGGTCGAAGCAGTACCTGGCGGTGCTGCGGGCCGACGACGGCGTGCTGGTGCTGTCGACGATGGTCTACGCCGACGAGGTCAACGACCCGATGGAGCTGGCCGAGCTCGACGGCATCGACGAGGCCGAGATCACCGAGCGCGAGCTGACGATGGCCCGCCAGCTGGTCGACTCGCTGACCGAGCCGTTCGACCCGGACCGCTTCAAGGACGACTACCGCTTCCGGGTGCTCGACCTGATCGAGCGCAAGGCCGCCGGGGAGGAGCTGGTGGCGGCGCCGGCCCCGGCCGCCGAGGAGAAGCTGGTCGACCTCATGGCCGCCCTGGAGGAGAGCGTCCGGGAGGCCAAGGAGGCGCGGAACCGCCACCCCACGGCGAAGCCGCCCGCCGAGGCGGCGAAGGCCCGCAAGAAGGCGTCCGAGAAGGACGCCGGCAAGCGCAAGTCGGCCTGACCGGCCGGCCGAGCCCCACCAGCGAGCGTGCCGCTCGTCGAGATCGAGGGTCGGCGGCTGAAGCTGTCGAACCTCGACAAGGTCCTCTACCCCGAGACCGGGACCACGAAGGCCGAGGTCATCGACTACTACGCCCGCATCGCGCCGGTGATGGTGCCGCACCTGCGCGACCGCGGCATCACGCTGCGGCGGTTCCCCGACGGCGTGGAGGCCGGGTCGTTCTTCGAGAAGCGCTGCCCGTCGCACCGGCCGGAGTGGCTGCCGACCGTGGTGGGCCCGGGCGACCGGCGGGGCGGCATCGACTACTGCTGCCTCGACTCGACCCCGGCGCTCGTGTGGGCGGCGAACATGGCGGGCCTCGAGATCCACGCGCCGATGGCGCGGGGCGTCGACATCGAGGTGCCGACGATCTGCGTGTTCGACCTCGACCCGGGCGCCCCGGCGGCGATCCCCGAGTGCGCGGAGGTGGCGCTCGACATCCGGCACGTGCTCGACGGCCTGGGGCTGGAGGCGTTCCCGAAGACGTCGGGGTCGAAGGGCCTGCAGGTGTACGTGCCGCTCAACACCCCCGACCACACGCACGAGCGGGCCAGCGCGTTCGCGCTGGCGGTGGCGCAGCTGCTGGAGCGGGCGTCGCCCGACTCGGTGACGGCGACGATGGCGAAGGCGGTGCGGCCCGGCAAGGTCTTCGTCGACTGGAGCCAGAACAGCCGCCACAAGACGACGGTGGCGGTCTACTCGCTGCGGGCCCGTCCCCGCCCGACCGTGTCGACGCCGGTGACCTGGGACGAGGTCGAGGCGGCCGCCCGGGGCGACGATCCGCTGGTGTTCGAGATGGGCGACGTGCTCGACCGCGTGGAGGAGCACGGCGACCTGTTCGCCGAGGTCGAGACCCTGGAGCAGGAGCTCCCCGAGCTCGGCTGACGGCCGCCGGCGACGGCCGCGGCGGCGCGTCAGGCGCCGGCGGCGCTACCCGCCTCGACCGGGTCGGCCGGGAAGGGCCCGAGGCCGGGCAGGTAGAAGGTCGCCGGCGTCCGGGGGGTGGCCGGGGTGCGGGCGGTGAGGGCCGCGGTGGCGAACAACCCGTCGAGCTCCTCGGCCGTCAGCTCGCCCGTGCGGCGCTCGACCACCTTGCCGTCGCCGCCGACGACCACCCAGAACGGGAACGCCGCCAGCCCGTAGGCCGCGGCGGCGTGGTTGTCGCCGTCGGCCAGCGTGGGCGACGCCCAGCCCTCCTCGTCGAGCCACTCGGACGTCGGGTAGTTGGACCGGGTGGCGTCCATGGCGGTCGCCACGGTGACGAGGTCGACGCCGACAGGCTTCCGCCCCTCGTCGAGCCAGCGCTGGACGATCGGCACCTCGGCCTGGCAGTGGCCGCACCAGTGGGCGACGAACAGGACCACGGTGGGGCGGCCCCGGGTGGGAGCGAGGACCGGGTCGCCGTCGAGGTCCTCCCCCTCGATGGTGGGCGCCGGGAGGCCGACGGCGGGGTCGGCGCGGTCGTCGGGCAGGGCGACGAGCGAGGCGCCCCGGACCGTGGCGACAGCGGTGTCGAACTCGGTGTCGATCACCTCCTCGCCCCGGACCAGGGACACGACGAGCGCGGCGAAGGCGGCGACCACGACGACGCCGAGGGCGACCATCGGCAGGGACGCGGCGCGAGTGCGGGTGCGAGCGCCCTGGTCGGCGAGGACGAGCGTGGGGGTGGTCGAGCTCACGGGAGGACCTTCGGAGGTCGTGCGATGGGCGATGGGCACGCGTGGCGACACCATCGGGCGCATCCTGAAGCCGGCCCGGATCCGACCCCCTGACCCACTCAACGCTGCGGCATCACCACAGAACGAGGTTACCCCTGGACAGCGCGTTCCCCGCGGACCCCGTGCTTGACGCGACCGTTCTGGAGTAGAACGGGTCGATGGCGCGATCGGGGTGGATCGCGGTGCTGATCACGGCGCTGCTGATCGGGGGGTTGGGGAGCCCGCCGGCCTTCGACCAGGCGGCCGACGTCGACGGCCAGGCGCGGCCGCTGCTGGAGGCGCTCACGGCGTTCCCCTCGTGGTCGACCGACCAGATGGGGGGCGGCTCCGACCTGGTCGGACCCATCGTCACCAAGGTCGTGCTGCTGCTGGTCGTCGTGTTCATCGGGGCCGGGGTCACCGGCCGGGTGGGCTCGGCGACGGCGTCGTTCCTGGCCACGTGGGCCTCGGTGATGATCGGCGCGGCGCTGGCCGGCGGGGTGTTCCTCGCCGCGGCCGACGCCTTCTCGTTCGACGGCCTGCTGGCCGACACCGCGGGCGGGGCGATCCCGCTGACGGTCGAGGGCTTCGACCAGGGCGTGCAGTTCGGCCTGTACACGGGCTGGCTGGTCGGGCTGGGCCCGGCGCTGCTGGCCCGGCGGATGGAGGACGACGACGAGGACGCGCCGCCGGTGATGGCGGGCTCCGCGCCCGGCTACCCCACCGTGTACCCGGCGCTGCCGGCGACCTCGGACTGGACCGGCCCGCTCACCCAGCCGGTGCCGGCGACGGGCACGGCCGGGCGCACGCCGGCGACGACCCGCCAGGAGCCCCAGCCGGACCCCGCCCCGCTGACCCAGTGGCCGCTGTGGCCCGACACCCCGTCCACCGGCCGGGAAGGCACGGGGACCGGCGCCGGCACCGGCGGCAGCGGTGGTGCGGGCCGACGCCGGCAGGGCGGGTCCGGCGGCGCGTACAGCCGCGACCGCTCGTCGGACCGGCCCAGCTGGACCCGCTGGTCCGACCGCGGCTGACGCCGCCGCTCCCCGGCGCGCAGCCCGGCGCGGACCCCTAGGGGGCATCCCCGATACCGGGTGAGGGTGCCTCGGTCGTACGTTCGACCCACCCCCCAACGCTCACGAACCGAGGCGGAGGAACAATGACCACGACGATCTTGTCCGCGCGCGCCGTCCGGAAGGTGTACCGGACGGGAGCGCAGCAGGTGGAGGCGCTCCGGGGCATCGACCTCGACATCGCGCAGGGCGAGCTGGTGACGGTGATGGGCCCGTCGGGCAACGGGAAGACGACGTTGCTCAACTGCCTCTCCGGCCTCGACGACATCGACGAGGGCACCGTGCGGATCGACGGCGTCGACATCCACCGGATGTCCGACGCCAAGCGCACCGCCCACCGCGCCGCCCGCATGGGGTTCATCTTCCAGGCCTTCAACCTCGTGCCGGTCCTGTCGGCGCGGGAGAACGTGGAGCTGCCGCTGCTCGTGAACGGGGTACGACCCCGCGACGCCCGACGCCGGGCGCAGGCGGTCCTGGACCGGGTGGGCCTGGCCGACCGGGCCGGGCACCGGCCGACCGAGCTGTCGGGCGGCGAGCAGCAGCGGGTGGCGATCGCCCGGGCGCTGGTCACCGAGCCGGCGATCGTGTGGGCCGACGAGCCCACCGGCAACCTCGACAGCCAGACCGCGGCCGCCGTGCTGGAGGTGCTGCACGAGGCCCACCAGGCCGGCCAGACGCTGGTGCTGGTCACCCACGACCGCGGCATCGGCGCCTCCGGGACGCGCCTGGTACAGGTGCGGGACGGGCGGATCGTCCACGACGGCCACCCGGCCGCCGCGCTCGAGGCCGACGGCGTCGCCGGTCCCGCCGGCACCGTCGGCCCGGCCGCCGCGCCCCCATCTCCCGAGGGGGTCTCGGCGTGATCGTCGTCGGCCTCCTCGTGCTGGCCCCGCTGGCGGCCGTGGTCGGCTCCACGCTCTTCGACCTCGCCCGCCGGCGCAGCCTCCGCCGCATGGCGCTGCGCAACATCGTGCGTCGCCCCGTCGAGGCCCTGCTCGTGGTGGTGGGTGCGTCGCTCGGCACCGCGATCATCACCTCGGCGTTCGTGGTCGGCGACACGCTCGACACGTCGATCCGGAACCTGGGCCGCACCGACTACGGCCCCATCGACGAGGTGGTCGAGACCGACGACGTCGGCCGCCTCGACGAGGTGGCCGCCGCGGTGCGCGCCGACCTGCCCGACCGGGTCGACGGCACGCTGCCGCTGGTGTGGGCGCCGGCGGCCGTCGTCGCCGGGGACGCCGACGCCGGGACCGGGACCGAGACCACGGACGGCTCCCCTACCGGCCCCCGGGCCGAGCCCGACGCCCGCGTCCTCGAGGTCGACTTCGAGGACGCCCGCGCCTTCGGCCGCGACCCGGCCGCCACCGGGCTCGCCGACGCCGGCGCCACCCCCACCGGCGACGAGGCCGTCCTCGCCGAGGCGCTGGCCGAGGACCTGGACGTCACCGTCGGCGACACCGTCGAGGTCTTCGCCTACGGCGAGCGCCACGCGCTCACCGTCCGCGACGTGCTCCCCCGGGTCGGGCTGGCCGGCTACGGCAGCCTGTTCGTGGCGCCCGGCACGATCGAGGCCATGGCCGCCGGCGGGACCGGCACGCCACCGAACGGCGAGCTGCTGGTGTCGAACGACGGCGGCGTCTTCGACGGTGCCGCGCACACCGACGAGGTGGTCGCCGGCCTGGAGGCCGCGCTGGCCGACGCCGGCCTCGCCCGGGGCCAGGTGGTCGAGCCGGTGAAGCAGGACCTGCTCGACACCGCCCGGGAGGACTCGGCGGAGATCCGCGACCTCTTCTCGATGCTCGGCATCTTCAGCTCCCTGGTCGGCGTGCTGCTGCTGGTCAACCTGTTCGTGATGCTGGCCGAGGAGCGGAAGTCGGAGCTCGGCATGCTCCGGGCGGTCGGCATGAAGCGCAACCACCTCGTGCGCCTCTTCGGCCTGGAGGGCGGCCTGTACGCGCTGGTGGCCGCCGGGCTCGGCGCGCTGGCCGGCGTCGGCGTGGGCCGGGTGCTGATCCTCGCGGTGGAGGGCATCTTCGCCGACGAGGAGGGCGATCTCAGCGAGCTCGTCTTCGACGCCCGCCCGTCGAGCCTGCTGACCGGGGCGCTCATCGGCCTGGCCATCTCGCTGCTCACCGTGTGGGGCACGAGCACCCGCATCGCCCGGCTCAACGTCATCCGGGCTATCCGCGACCTGCCCGAACCCACCGCCCGGCGCACGTCGGTGGTGAAGCTGCTGCTCGCCTCGCTGGGCGTCGTGCTCGGCGGGTGCATGACGGCCACCGGGATCGGCGGCAACGCCGCGGTGCCGACGCTGGTCGGCCCGGCCGTGGCGTTCGGCTCGGCGGTGCCGCTGCTGTCGCTGCTGCTGCCCCGCCGGGGCGTGGCGGCCGCGGCCGGCGCGGCGTCGGGCCTGTGGGCGCTGGTGGCGGTGGCCGCCGTGCCCGACGTGTTCGACGAGGCCGGCATGGAGATGTTCGTCGCCCAGGGCGTGGTGCTGGTGGGCGCGGGCGTGGCGCTGGTGTCCCAGGCCGACCGGGCGTGGGCGTGGCTCGCCGACCGCCTGGCCGACCGCGGCGGGCTCGCCAGCCGCCTCGCCATGGCCTACCCCCTGGCCAGACGGGTGCGGACCGGGATCCTCCTCGCCATGTTCTCGCTGGTCATCTTCACGATGACGTTCATGTCGGCGCTGGGCGACGCCAACCTGCAGCAGGTGCCGGCGATGGCCCGGGACGCGTCGGGCGGCTGGGACATGTGGGTCGACTCGTCGCCCACCAACCCGCTGACCGCCGCCGACGTCGCCGACGACGAGGACGTCGCCGCCACCGCCACGCTCGTGCACGGCGCCGCCGACATGAGCATCCGCGCCGCCGACGACCCCGACGGGGAGGGCACCGAGCCCGAGCCCTGGCCGTTGTCGGGCTTCGACACCTCGTGGCTGGCCGCCGGCGTGCCCAAGCTGTCGGAGCGCCTGGACGAGTTCCCCGACGACCGGGCCGCGCTCGAGGCCATCGCCGCCGACCCGTCCCTCGCGGTGGCGTCCGACACGCTGCTGGCCGGCGACGGCCCGCCGGGCGCCGACACCGTGGAGCTGGGCGACGAGGTGGTGGTCACCGACCCCGCCAGCGGCCGGGAGCGGACCTTCACGCTGGTCGCGTTCGTCGACGTCGACTGGAACTACAACGGCCTGATGGCGGCCCGCCCCGCCGTCGAGGAGCTGCTGGGCCCCGACGCCGTCGAGAGCCGCATGTACGTCGACGTCGTCCCCGGCGCCGACGCCGAGGCGGTGGCGCACCGGCTGAACGCCGCCGGTGTGGCGCACGGCGCCGACGCCACCACGTTCGTCGCCGCCGTCGAGGAGGAGATGCAGGAGCTGCGGTCGATCCTCCGGCTCATGCAGGGCTACCTGGGCCTGGGCCTGGTCATCGGCATCGCCGGCCTCGGCGTGGTGATGGTGCGCGCCGTCCGGGAGCGACGCCGGCAGATCGGCGTGCTGCGGGCGATGGGCTTCTCCGCCAAGGTGGTCCGGCGGGCGTTCCTGGCCGAGGCCGGCTTCGTGGCGGTGCAGGGCATCGCCCTCGGCATCGGGCTGGGGCTGCTGGTGTCGTACCAGATGCTCAACAGCGACGTGTTCGGCGATCCCCTGCCGTTCACGATGCCGTGGCCGGCGGTCGCCGTGCTGCTGGTGGTGCCGGGCGGCGCGGCCATGCTCGCCACCCTCGCCCCGGCGGCCCAGGCCGCGGCGATCCGGCCGGCGGCCGCCCTGCGGATCGCCGAGTAGGGGCCGCCGCCCCCCAGCTCCCGATCCGCCGGCGTCGGCCGGTGGGCCGCCCTCGCCGGGGGTGGCCCACCGGTCGGCGCGTTGGCGCACCCGGCGCGCCGACCGGCGACGATCCCGCCGACCGCCCGGCTACTTCAGGGCGCCCTCGGTCAGGCCCCGCAGGAACTGGCGGGAGAAGAGCACGTACAGCACCAGCACCGGGACGATCGCCAGGCTCAGCGCCGCCAGCATGGCGTTCCAGTTGGTCTCGTACTGGCCGAGGAACTGCTGGGCGCCGAGCGGCACGGTCCGGGTGCTCTCGTCGGGGGCGAGGATCAGCGGGAACCAGAGGTCGTTGAACACCGGCAGCATCGTGAACACCGCCACCGCGCCGAGCCCACCCCGCACGAGCGGCAGGGCGATGCCGAACACCCGCAGCTCGCCGGCGCCGTCGACCCGGGCCGCCTGCTTCAGCTCGGTCGGCACGTGCTCGAAGAACTGCGACAGGATGAACACGCCGAGCGGGATCCCCATGGCGATGTAGACGAGGATCAGCGCCCACAGCGTGTTCATCATCCGCATGCCGGAGAACAGCTCGACGAGCCCGACCGTGCCGAGGCGGGTCGGCACCATGATCCCGGCCAGCAGGTAGAAGCGCAGGAGGCCCCGGCCCCGGAACCGGTACTCGCTGAGGGCGTGGGCGGCGAGCGCGGAGACCGCCACCACCCCGGCCACCGACAGCAGCGTGACCACCAGGCTGTTGCGGAAGTAGGTGAGGAACGATGCCTCCTCGAACACCGTCCGGTAGCCGCTGGTGTCCCAGGTCCCGGGCGTGGGCGGAGTGAACGGGGAGTCGAAGATGTCCTGGCGGCGCTTGAAGGAGTTGGCCACCACCAGCACGGCCGGCCCGAGCGCCAGGAAGCAGTAGCCGATGAGCACGGCGTGGACGCCGGCCCGCGCGCCCAGGGACCGGCGGCGCGGCCCACCCCGGCGGGCGGCGTGGTCCGGCCGGGCCGGCTCGGCCGCCCCGCCCGCCTCCAGCACCTCGGGCTCGTCCCCCTCGACCGCCGAGCGGTCCGTCAGATCCGGTCGCGCGTCCATCAGAACTGGTACGTCCTCACCCGTCGGCGCCAGCCGAAGAAGAACAGGAGCAGGCCGACGAGGATCACCCCGAACGTGGCGCTCGCGATGGTCGCCCCCATCGCCCGGTTGCTGCCGCCCTGCACCGACCCGTAGGCCGTGCGGTAGAAGAGCGTGCCCAGCAGGTCGGTCGACGACGACGGTCCGGCCTGCACGCCCTGCACGGTGAACACCAGGTCGAAGGCGTTCATGTTGGCGATGTAGGTGACGATCGTGATCACCCCGAACATCGGCAGGATCAGCGGGAAGCTCACCCGCCAGAACGTGCGCCAGGCGCTGGCGCCGTCGACCCGGCTGGCGTCGATCAGGTCCTGGGGGATCGAGATCAGCGACGCGTAGAAGAACATCATCGGGATCCCCACCCACTGCCACACCGAGATCAGCGACAGCGTCGGCAGCGCGGTCGCCGGCCGGCCCAGCAGCGGCGTGTCCACGATCCCCCACAGCGGGTTGAGGATGAGCCGCCAGGCGAACCCGACGATCACGACCGACAGCGTCGTCGGCACGAACAGCAGCGTCCGGTAGACGTTGGTGCCCCGCAGCCGGTCGACGGTGAGCAGCGCGGCGAGCGCCAGCCCCACCGGGTTCTGGACCAGGCAGTGGAACAGGAAGAACACCACGTTCTGCCGCAGCGCCCGCCAGAAGCGGTCGGCCCAGACCGGCTCGCCGAACAGGGTCCGGAAGTTGTCGAGCCCGACCCAGTTGCCGAGGTCGTCGGCCAGCGCGAACCGCAGGCTCTGCAGCAGCGGCCACACCATGAACACGGTGTAGAGGCCGAGCGCCGGGGCGCAGAACGCCAGTGCGGTCAGGCCGGGCGAGAACCGGCCCGACCGCAGCCGTGACGTGCTCACGGGGTCACCCGCCGGGCGTGTACCAACCGTCGAGCCCCTCCTGCAGGCGCTGCGCGCCGTCGGTCGGGCGCAGCGTGCCGTTCACGACCTCGGACGCCACCGCGTAGAGCTCGTCCCACAGCGCCGGCTCGCCCCGGTTCAGCTTCTGGGCGGGCAGGCGGATGGTGCTCTCGCAGTCGTCGCGCCACGACAGGAACTCGGCGGCCAGTTCGTTGTCGACGTCCACGTCGCCCCCGCGCAGCGGGAAGAAGCCGGGCAGGGCGTTGGCGTAGAGCTCGGCGAACTCCTCCGAGGCCACCCACTCGAGGAACGTGCGGGCCTCCTCGGGGTGGTCGGTGTCGGCGTTCATGCCCATGCCGATGTCGACGTGGTCGGAGATGAAGCAGGGGTCGCCCTCGTTCGGCACCGGTGGCTTGAACACCCCCAGCTCGAAGGGGGCGTCCTTCTCGAAGCCGGTGATCTCCCACGAGCCGCCGGGGAACAGCGCCGCCTGGCCGTTCACGAACAGCACCTTGGCGTCGTCGTAGGAGAGGGCCTCGTAGCCGTCGGGCAGGTACGGGCCCCAGCTGGCCAGCTCCTCGAGCGGGGCGACGAACTCCTCGTCGGTGAACTTGGCGGTGCCGTCGATGAGCGCCTGCCGGCCCTCCTCGCCCTTCCAGTAGTTGGGGCCGATGCCGGTGTAGTCGACCTCGGCGATGTCCCACTGGTCGAGCGTGCCCTGCGCGATCGGCGTGGCGCTGCCGTCGGCGGCGACGGCGTCGAGCAGCTCGTGGAGCTGCTCCATCGTCTCGGGCGGTTCGAGGCCCAGCTCGGCGAAGACGTCGGCGTTGTAGTAGAAGCCGTGGATCACCGACGCCATCGGCACGCAGTAGGTGGTCTCGCCGTCGTCGGTCACCCAGCCGCTGCGGGCGACGTCGTCGAAGGCGTCCATGCCGTCGAGGCCGTCGACCGGTTCGAGGTGGCCGGCCTCGTAGAGCTCGAGGGAGATGTCGAACGGCCGGCAGGTGATCAGGTCGCCCGCCTCACCGCCGTCGAGCCGGTTCTCCAGCGCCGCGTTGTACTCGGTGGGCGCCGTGGGCCGGAACTCCAGCCGGATGCCCTCGTGCGACTCCTCGAAGGCCGGGATGATCGTGTCCTCCCAGATGGCCTGGTCGTCGGACCGCCACGACTCGATCGTCAGCGTGACGTCGTCACCCGAGCCGCCGCTGCCGTCGTCACCGGATCCGCACGCCGCGGCCAGCAGTGCGGCGGCACCGCAGATCGCTCCCATCCTCGTCCTGCGCATGGCGCCTCTCCCCTTCTTCATGGCCTCCGTGGCCTGGCTGTCGTGTGGGTCGCAGCCGGCGTCACGCCACGCCGAGCTGCTGGTCGAGGACCACCGCCGCGGTCCCCAGGAG
>DATCLV010000522.1:0-6267 GCA_036563745.1 Acidimicrobiales bacterium
ATCCTGGGCGTGGTCGGGGTGCTGGCCGCGGTGGCCGCCTTCCTGCTGCAGCGGTCGCCGTCCGCGGCCGCGCTCGACGACGGCACGCCCACCACGCCGGTGCTGTCGGCCCGCCGGGTCCCGGAGCTGATCGCCGCGCCGGTCGCCAACGCCCGGCTCCAGACCGACCTGTCCAACTGGATCGCCCAGTCGCCCGCCACCTCGTGCCTGACCGTCCAGGCCGGCGGCGAGACCCTGTTCTCCCGGAACGCGAGCGAGCCCTACGCCGGCGCGTCCACCCAGAAGCTGGTCACGGCCACCGCGGCGCTGCTGTCGATGGGCCCCGACGCCCGGCTCGACACCGTCGCCAGCACCGCCACCCCGCCTGTCGACGGCGTGATCCAGGGCGACCTCTACATCGTGGGCGCCGGCGACCCGACCATCACCACCGCCGCCTACGCCGCCCAGCTCTACCGCGACCGGCAGCCGATCCTGGTGAACGACCCCAACCGGCTGGTCGAGCAGATCAAGGCGGCCGGGGTCACCCGCATCGCCGGCTCGGTGGTCGGCGACGGCAGCCGCTACGACACCCAGCGCTTCCACCCGGCCTGGCCGGCGCGGTACCACGGGCAGAACGTGGTCGGGCAGCTCGGCGCGCTGATGATCGACGACGGGTTCGAGAGCTACCCGCCCGACTTCCAGGGCCCCGGGGCGCGGGTCCCGGCCGAGGACGCCGCCGCCCACGCCGCGCTGAAGATCACCACCCTCCTGCGGGAGGCCGGCGTGGTGGTGGACGGCGCGCCCCGCAGCGGCTCGTCCCCCACCGACACCACGCTCACCACGATCGCCACCCTGCAGTCGCCGCCGCTGATCGACATCGTGCGCGAGATGCTGGTCGAGAGCGACAACGACACCGCCGAGCTCCTCATGAAGGAGATCGGCCGGCGGGAGAGCGGCCAGGGCACCTGGGCCGCCGGCGTCGAGGCCGCCAACCGGCTGCTCGGCGAGGCCGGCGTCGACATGGCCGGCGTCGAGATCGTCGACGGCTCCGGCCTGTCGACCGACAACCGGGTCACCTGCAACCTGCTGATGAGCCTCATCACCCGGCCGGAGACCGGCCCGCTGCTCGTCGAGCACTCGTCGGTGGCGGGGGAGAACGGCACGTTGCTCGAGGACTTCGACGGCACAGAGCTCGACGGCCGGATGCACGCCAAGACCGGCACGCTCAACACGGTGACGGCGCTGGCCGGCCGGGTCGACCCGCTGCAGGGCGGGAGCCTCATGTTCTCCTACATCGCCAACGCCCCCTCGATCAGCGGGGAGGACGCCGATCGCTGGCACCGGTCGCTGGCCGAGATCCTCGTCGCCTACCCGCGCGGCGTCGACATCGAGGCGCTGCTGCCCGCCGGCACCCCGCCGGCGACGACGTCGTCGCCGGCAGCGGGCGACGGGTCGTCGGGGTCGGGCTCGGGCTCGCCGTCGACCTCGGGCCCACCGGGTGCGCCGGGCACGCCGGGTTCGCCGGGATCGTCGGGCGCCGGCACTTCGACGTCGACGGCCGTCCCGGCGGCGGCGACCCTCCCGACGGGGTTCGACCCGCGGCGCGGCCGGGGCTAGGGCCCGAGCCGGGTTCACCGGGAAGGGGTCGTCGGCGTGGTACAACGAGATGTCCGGTAGAGGGGAGCGGTTTGCCCGAGAACAAGAGCGTCCCGCAGGTCCTGAGCGAGCTGTGGGGGCTGACGAAGGACTACGCCCGCCAGGAGACCGTCGAGCCGCTGAAGGGCATCGGTCGCTACCTCGCGTACGGCTTCGCTGGGGTCGTGGTGGGCAGCATCGGCGTGATCATGCTGCTGCTGGCGATGCTCCGGGCCCTGCAGACCGAGACCGGCTCGACGTTCACGGGCAGCTGGTCGTGGGCCCCCTACGCCCTCGTCCTCCTGGCCGCGGGGGTGCTGGGCGCCATCGCCGCCAGCAGGATCGGCAAGCGGAACTAGCGGAGCGAGGGAAGAGACGATGACCGACGTGGCCGCACCCCGGCACCAGGGGCCCATCACCCGCGACGACCTCGAGGCCAAGCTCCGCGAGGTCTACAGCGGCGCCAGCGAGCAGGTGGCCTCCACCAAGAACACGGCGATCACCATCGCCGCCGTGATCGGCATCCTCCTGCTGATCATCACCTTCTTCCTCGGCGTCCGGGGCGGGAAGAAGAAGACCACCATCGTCGAGATCCGCCGGGTCTGAGCGCCGACGCATGGCCCGTCGCAGCCGCTCCCGCACCGAGGGGCTCCTCCGCTTCCTCCAGACCCGAGGCGTCCAGCGGGGCGTCTTCGGCTCGTCCCGCACCTGGTTCTGGATCGCCATCGCCACCTGGGTGCTCCGGCGCGTCCGCAAGGTGATCGGCAGCGAGCCCGAGCTGGTGTACCGGGGCGAGATCAAGCCCGGGCAGGCGATCCGGATCGACCACCGCACCGAGGTCTACGGCACCACCAAGCGCTGAGCCCGGGGGATCCACGGGTACGCCGCGGCGGGCCGGGACGCAGGGTGACGGGTGACGGCGCTCCGGGTGCGACAATGGGTGGCTCATGAAGGTCGTGCTGCGCAACCCCCGCCGTGAGCTGGACGTGGAGGGCCCGATGACGGTCGCCAAGCTCCTCGGCCAGCTGGAGATCCACCGCGACGCCGTGCTGGTGATCCGCGGCGACACGCTGGTCGCGGCCGACGCCGTGCTCGAGGACTCGGACACCGTCGAGATCCGGCCCGTCATCTCGGGAGGCGCGGGGTGAGCCGCCGATGAAGTGCACCGTCTGCCGGGGGCCGGCGGTCATCGACCTGCGCCGCCACAACTCCAACTTCTGCGCCGAGCACATGGTCCGGTTCTGCCGCGACCAGGTGGCCAAGGCCATCGACGACCACGAGATGATCGCTCCCGGCGAGAAGGTGCTGGTCGCGGTGTCCGGCGGCAAGGACAGCCTCGCCCTCTGGGACATCCTCGTGGCCCTCGGGTACGAGGTCGAGGGCATGACGATCGGCCTCGGCATCGGCGAGTACAGCGCCCACAGCACGGCCGTGTCGGTGGCGTTCGCCGAGGCGCGGGGCTGGCCGCTCCACCAGGTCGACCTCCGGGGCGAGTACGGCTACGACGTGCCCACCGCCGCCCAGGTCACCCGGCGGGTGCCGTGCTCGGCCTGCGGGCTGTCGAAGCGGCACCTGTTCGACAAGGTCGCCCTCGACGGCGGCTTCGACGTGGTCGCCACCGGCCACAACCTCGACGACGAGGCCGCCGTGCTGCTCGGCAACACCCTCCACTGGCAGACCGAGTACCTCGGCCGCCAGCTGCCGGTGCTGCCCGCCACCGACGGGTTCCCGCGGAAGGTGAAGCCGCTGGTCCGCCTGGGCGAGCGGGAGACCGCCGCCTACTGCGTGCTGCGGGGCATCGACTACGTGGTGGAGGAGTGCCCGATGGCCGAGGGCAACCGGCACCTGCGCTACAAGGAGGCGCTCAACGCCATCGAGGCCGCCTCGCCCGGCACCAAGCACGACTTCTACTTCGGGTTCCTGGCCCGGGCCGCCGACCGCTTCCGGCCCGAGGCCGAGGAGGCCAAGACGGCGCTCGTCGCCTGCGAGGGCTGCGGCGCCCCCACGCCCACCAGCCCCTGCGCCTTCTGCCGGCTGGTCGAGCGCGCCGCCGGCCACGAGCCGGTGCCGGTCGAGCTGGTGCGCAAGCCCCGCGGCCGCCGCGGCGGCCGGAAGGGCGGGCCCAAGGCCGCGCCGAAGCCGGCCGGGACGACGGCGCCAGCGACGGCGGCGGAGGCCCGCCCGTGACGCTCCTGCAGGAAGGCGACCAGGTCCTGCTGGTCGACGCCAAGCGCCGTCGGTACCTCATCACCCTCTCGGCCACCGGCGAGTTCCACTCCCACGTCGGGGTGCTGCCCCACGCCGACCTCATCGGCCAGCCCGAGGGCGTGACCGTGCGCTCCAGCGGCGGCGGTCGGCTCCTGGCCATCCGGCCCACGCTGTCCGACTTCGTGTTCAAGATGCCCCGGGGCGCCCAGGTCATCTATCCGAAGGACCTGGGGCCGATCCTCATGCTGGCCGACATCTTCCCCGGCGCCCGGGTGCTGGAGTCCGGCGTCGGTTCCGGGGCGCTGTCGATGACCATGCTCCGGGCGGGGGCGGTCATCACCGGCTACGAGATCCGCGAGGACTTCGCCAACCGGGCCCGCACCAACGTGCGCACGTTCCTCGGCGAGGACGCGTCCACCCGGTACACCGTCGAGCTGCGCGACGTCTACGAGGGCATCGACGGCGACGACTTCGACCGGGTGGTCCTCGACCTCCCCGAGCCGTGGCGGGTCGTCGACCACGCCGCCAAGGCCCTGCACCGGGGCGGCATCCTCGTCGCCTACACCCCGCAGATCACCCAGGCCGCCCAGCTGCGGGAGGCGCTCGACAAGGGCGGCTTCGGCCTGGCCGAGACCACCGAGGTGCTCCAGCGCGGCTGGCACATCGAGGGCCAGTCGGTCCGGCCCGACCATCGGATGGTGGCCCACACGGGCTTCCTCACGACGGCCCGGTTGCTGAGCTAGCGGTCGGCGGCAAGAAGAACAGCAAGGGCGGGCCCGGCCGTGAACCTCCTCGACCTCCTCCTCGTCACCATGGCGATCAGCGCGGCCGTGGTCGGCTACCAGCTGGGCCTGGTCGCCCGGCTGATCTCCTGGCTGGGCTTCACCGGCGGCCTCGCCGTCGGCGTGCTCGTCCTGCCCCGGCTCATCGAGCGGCTGGAGGACGCCAGCCAGCCCAGCAAGGTCCTGGTCGCCGTGGCGACGCTGCTGGGCGCGGCGCTGATCGGCCAGGGCCTGGCGCTCACCGTGGGGAGCAAGCTCCACATCGAGGTGCCCGAGGGGCCGGCCCGCCACGTCGACAAGGCCGGCGGTGCCGTGGCCGGCATCTTCGGCGTGCTGGTGCCGCTGTGGCTGCTGGTGCCGGTCCTCAGCGCCCAGCGGGGCTGGCTGGCCGAGCAGACCTACGGCTCGGCGATCACCCGCGAGGTCCACGACCTGTTCCCCGAGCCGCCCGACACGATGACGGCCCTGCGCCGCATCGTCGGCGACGAGGTGTTCCCCCTGGTGTTCGGCGGCCTGCAGCGGGCCCCCGACCTGGGGCCGCCCCCGGCCGCCAGCGGGCTCACCGAGGAGGTGGCCGACCGGGTCGTGACGTCGACCGTGAAGGTCACCGGCGTGGCCTGCCAGCGGGTCCAGGAGGGCAGCGGCTTCGTCGCGGAGCCGGGCCTGGTCGTCACCAACGCCCACGTCGTGGCGGGAGAGGACGAGACCGAGGTCGAGCTGGCCGACGGCTCCGTGCGCGACGCCACCGTCGTCGCCTACGACCCGGGCCGTGACGTGGCGGTGCTGCGGGTCGACGACCTGACGGCCCCGCCGCTGCCGCTGCGCGACGCCGAGATCGGTGACGTGGGCGGCGTCTTCGGGCACCCCGGCGGCGGCCCGCTGGAGGTCAGCCCGTTCCAGGTGGCCGAGGAGATCCGGGCCGTGGGCCGCGACGTGTACGACCGGCAGCGGTCGGAGCGGCAGGTGCTGGTCCTGGCGGCCGACCTGGCGCCCGGCGACTCCGGCGCCGCGCTCGTCGACCCGCAGGGCCAGGTGGTGGGCCTCGCCTTCGCGGTCGCCCCCGACAAGGGCGGCGTCGCCTACGCGCTGGCCCTCGAAGAGGTGCGCGACGTGCTCGCCGGTGACCTGAGCTCCCGGGTCGGCACCGGCGACTGCCTCGTCTGAGGCCGGGCGCGCAACTGCGGCAGGCCGGCACCTGCCGCAGTCATCGGCTCGAACGGAGGGACGAGGGCGCGCGCTCGGCGCGCCGGCTCAGTCGACCTCGATGAAGATGCACTCCCCGGGGCACTCCTCGGCGGCCTCGATGGTGGCCTCCTCCTGCCCCGCGGGGACCGTCGCCAGACCCTCGGCACCGCCCGGGTCGGCGAAGACCTTGTCGCCTTCCTTCACATAGGCCAGCCCGTCGTCCAGCAGGGTGAACACGTCGGGCGCGATCTCCTCGCAGAGACCGTCACCCGTGCAGAGATCCTGATCGATCCAGACCTTCATGCTGTTCATTCGCTCCTGGCTAGAGACCGGTGGAACCGAACCCGCAGCGTACTCGACGGTTCGATAAACACGGCAAACCCGATAGAAATTCACCCGTGACCACGCACGGCGTCGTCCACGAGACGAACCTGCCCCCGAAACGGGGAGCCGGCTCCCCGTTTCGGGGGCAGGTTCG
>DATCLV010000572.1:0-2091 GCA_036563745.1 Acidimicrobiales bacterium
CGGCCGCGTTGACCTGGGCCTCGAGTCCGGCGGTGTAGCTGGCCTCCCGGTTGGCGAAGCCGCCCGCCTCGCTGGGCTTGCTGGCGGCGGCCCGGTCGGTGCTCTCCGGCGGCGGGGGCACGGCCACCAGCGACCCGTCGCCGCCCCCACGGGTGAACCACGCGCCGGCGGTGACGGCGCCGAGGCCCCCGGCGGCGAGGCCCAGGACCTGCCGCCGCGACGTGGGCCGCCACCCGGCGAGCCGCCGGAGCCGGCCCTTGGCGGGCTCGTCGTCGGGGTCGTCGCCGGGCGCGTCGAGGTCGTCGTGGAGGTCGTGGCCGTCGGCGCCGTCGCCCCGATGCCGGCCGCCGTTCCGGCCCGCCCGGCGGGTGACGGGCCGGCCGTCGTCGCCGAGGGTGGGGTAGCGGCCGGTGGGCACGGCCCGGTGCTCGGCGGTGACGCGGCCGACGGCCTCCGTGGCGGTCAAGGTGGAACCCTCGTCGCCGACGCCGATCAGCTCCCCGAACCGATGCTCCCCCGTGTCGGGCTGCACCCCCTGGTGCCGGCCCGGCCACCACCGAACGCTGCGCTCACCCATGCAGGACTCCCCAGTTCGGACCCCCAGTCCTGGATGACGATCCTACGTCCACTCGTAACGTGCCCGCAGGAATACCTCCCAGCGTGGTGCGGAGAGCTCCCGCTGGGGTGTGCCGTTCCGCTCGATAGCTTCAGCCGCATGACGGAGACGACGGTGGGGAAGCGGTTCCTGGCGCTGCACCGGAGCGGGGAGCCGCTCCTGATGCCCAACGCCTGGGACGTCGGGTCGGCGAAGCTCCTGGCCGACCTCGGGTACTCGGCGATCGCGACGACCTCGTCGGGCTTCGCCGCCACCCTGGGCCGGCTCGACGGGTCGGTCACGCGGGACGAGGCGCTCGACCACGGCGGCCGGCTGGCGGCCGCGGTCGACATCCCCGTGTCCGCCGACCTGGAGGGCGGCTTCGCCGACGACCTCGACGGCATCGCCGAGACCTACCGCCGGGCGGCGGCGTCGGGCCTGGCCGGCGGGTCGATCGAGGACTTCACCGGCGACCGGTCCGACCCCATCCACCCGGTGGAGCGGGCCGCCGAGCAGGTCGCGGCCGCGGCCGAGGCCGCCCACGCCGGCGGGAGCGACTTCGTGCTCACCGCCCGGGCCGAGAACCACCTCTACGGCCGGAACGACCTGGCCGACACGATCGCCCGCCTCCAGCGCTACCAGGAGGCCGGCGCCGACGTCCTCTACGCGCCCGGGATCATGGCGCCCGACGACGTGCGGGCGCTGGTCACCTCGGTGGACCGGCCGGTGAACGTGCTCGTCCGCCCGGGCGCGCCCACGGTCGCCGAGCTGGCCGAGCTCGGCGTCGCCCGCATCTCGGTGGGCGGCGGGCTGGCGTTCGCCGCGCTCGGCTCGCTGGTCACGGCCGGGCGCGAGCTGCTGGAGCAGGGCACCTACGGCTACTGGGACCTCGCCGGCCCGGGCTCCGAGGCCGCCCGCCGGGCCTTCGCCTGACCGGTCGCCGCCGGGGCGGCGCCGGCCGCGACGGCCGCGGCCGGCTCGCGGTCGGCGTCGACGCCATCGTCGGCGTCGGCCTCACCGGCGTCGGCGCCGCCGGCCGGTGGGCGGTGCGCGTGCACCCGGCCGGTCCACCGGGGCCCCGGCCAGCCGGCGCGGGTGACGGTCGCCAGGATCGCGGCCGCGCCCACCACGAGGTAGAGGCGGTAGGCGTCGACGGGCCACCCCGAGCCGGCGCTGGCCGCGACCAGGAAGCCGGCCACGAACATGCCGACCTGCATCGACGTCGACGCCACCACGTCGTAGACCGTGAAGGCCCGCACCGACACGTCGTGGTCGACCACCTGGTGGGTCAGCTCCATCATCGCCATCAGCATCGTGGTCAGCGACAGCGACGACAGGACCGCGGCCGCCAGGGTGAGCGCGCCCGCGACGCCGCCGGTCACCGGTGCGTCGATCGCCGCCACCACCAGCCCGGCCAGAAGGATGCCGGCCGCGCCGAGGCGGACGCGGGTCACCAGCCCCGACACGGTGGTCCGCCAGGCCAGGCCGGCCAGGAT